>NZ_JAAHGN010000502.1:0-5297 GCF_010672485.1 Moorena sp. SIO2C4
GCCTTTGGCCACGCTGCGCGAACGCCGATCGGAATAGTTATTGATCACTGGGAATCAAAAACGCGATCGCTAAAACAATTCTATAGCGTTAGTTATTTTTATAAAATACACTTAGGTTTCTACTCCCAACTCCCTACTCCCTACTCTCTACTCCCTACTCCCTACTCCCTACTCCCTTTCCCAAACAATCATGACCACCCTAACCCTTGATCTCCAATCCATTAAACTTACCGACGAGCAATTTTTCCAGCTTTGTCAAGACAACGACGATTTGAAATTTGAACGCAATGCTAATGGAGATTTAATTATTATGTCACCCACTGGCGGCAGCACAGGAAATCGCAATGGTAGATTAAACCAACAGTTGTTTAACTGGAGTGATTCCGATGGAACTGGCATTGCTTTCGATTCGTCCACTGGATTTAAACTGCCCAATGGTGCCGACCGTTCTCCCGATGCTTCTTGGATACCCTTAGCACGCTGGAATACTTTAACTCCTCAAGAACAAGAAAAATTTCTACCTCTATGCCCTGACTTTGTGATTGAGTTACGTTCTCCTAGTGATAGCTTAACAGCAATTCGAAAAAAAATGGAAGAATACCGAAACAATGGCACTCGTTTAGGTTGGTTGATTAATCGTAAAGAGCGACAAGTGGAAATTTATCGACCAAGTAAAGAGGTTGACGTTTTAGAGTCTCCCAGTAGTTTATCGGGAGAAGAGGTTTTGCCTGGTTTTGTGCTGTATCTTGAGTTAATTTGGTGAAGGTTTCTCAGCATTCAGCGGTCAGCGGTCAGCGGTCAGCGGTCAGCGGTCAGCTATCTTGCTTTAAACCTGTATGGTCTTTTTTTTACTGTCCAATAAAACTCCGGATCTCTTTTGCATTTTGCCTATTGCCTCTTGCCTTTTTCGGCAATCGATGACTTGACAACCCAGAGCCAAAAGCTGATTGCTGAAAGCTGATTGCTGAAAGCTGATTGCTTCCGTAAAAACAAGAGACTGAAAAAATATTTCTTTGTTGACAATTATTGACGATTTTGTTAACGTATCCAGGGAATTACGATGTAAGCAGTCAGCAGTCAGCGGTCAGCTTATTTTATTCAAAAGCACCCATAAGTAGCTTGGCGACAAGCCTTTGGCTGTGCCCGTAGCCCATCAGCTGATACCTGACGGCCAATACCTGACGGCTGATAGCTGATACCTGACGGCTGATAGCTGATACCTGATAGCTGATAGCTTACATTACGATTAACTCAATCCTGGAAACGGGAGTCAAACAAAAAAACAAATAGTGGAATAAGCTTATGGCGCTAGTTGTCCAAAAATACGGTGGTACCTCGGTTGGCTCTGTGGAACGCATACAAGCCGTTGCCCAGGGAATTCTCAAAACAGTCCAACAAGACAATTCCGTGGTAGTGGTGGTGTCCGCTATGGGTAAGACTACCGATGGTTTGGTACAACTAGCGAAAGCCATCTCCCCTAATCCGTGTCGTCGGGAAATGGATATGCTGCTATCCACCGGTGAGCAAGTGTCAATTGCTCTATTATCCATGGCCCTACAGGAATTAGGGCAACCGGCTATTTCCCTAACTGGGGCTCAAGTGGGTATTGTAACAGAAACTAAACACAGTAGCGCTAGGATTATGCAAATCGAAACCCAGCGGTTGGAGCGGTGTTTAAACGAGGGGAAAGTTGTAGTCGTTGCTGGTTTCCAGGGCATCACCAGCACTGATGAGTTAGAAATCACTACCCTAGGTCGGGGTGGCTCTGATACCTCAGCCGTAGCCCTAGCCGCAGCACTGGGGGCATCTCGGTGTGAGATTTATACCGATGTACCGGGGATTTTAACCACTGACCCCCGGATTGTACCGGATGCTCAACTGATGCCGGAAATTACTGCTGATGAAATGCTGGAATTAGCTAGCTTAGGGGCAAAAGTCCTCCATCCCCGTGCCGTAGAAATTGCACGCAACTATGGCTTAACCTTAGTGGTACTATCCAGCTGGAGCGATCAGCCTGGCACTAAGGTAATTTCCCCAAGCTCTCCCCCCCGTTCCTTAGAGGGGTTAGAAATTGCTCGACCAGTCAATACCGTAGAATATGACACCGACCAGGCAAAAGTAGCCCTCTTACGAGTGCCAGATTCCCCTGGTGTAGCAGCACGGTTGTTTGGTGAAATTGCAGTTCAAGACCTAGATGTGGATTTGATTATCCAGTCCATTCACGAACAGAATACTAATGATATTGCCTTTACCGTCAATAGCGCTATTATCAATCGAGCGGAAGCAGTAGCCGAAGCCATTGCTCCCGCCCTGCGTCGCCAAACCACCCCCGATACCCAAGAAGCAGAAGTGATGGTAGGTAGGGATATTGCTAAAGTCTCGATCACTGGGGCAGGGATGATTGGACGTCCTGGGGTTGCAGCTCAGATGTTCCGGGCTTTAGCGGATGCTGGTGTTAATATTGAGATGATTTCCACCTCCGAAATCAAAGTCAGCTGTGTGATTGATGCCGTCGAATGCGATCGCGCGATCGCGGCCTTGTGTAACTGTTTCGATATCAACAATACCCCCATTCATCTACCCATTCCCCCTGAAGCAGGAAATAGTGACCACTCAAGGGAGATCACCCATCCCCCGGTTCGAGGTGTAGCCCTAGACATCAACCAAGCCCGTCTAGCCATTCGGCAAATTCCCGATCGTCCCGGCATGGCAGCCAAGATATTTGGAACCTTGGCAGAGCACAATATTAGTATTGATATGATTATCCAGTCCCAACGCTGTCGAATCATTAATGGAATTGCCACCAGGGATCTTGCCTTCACAGTACCTCAAGCCGAAGCAGAAATGGCTCAGAAAGCCCTACAACAGATGGCACCAGTGATTGGGTGTAGCGAAATTCTCCTGGATGCCGATATTGCCAAAGTAAGTATTGTCGGTGCTGGCATGGTTGGACAACCAGGGATCGCAGCACAGATGTTTGCCGCCCTAGGTTCGGAACAAATCAATATTCAAATGATTGCCACCTCAGAAATTAAGATTAGCTGTGTTGTTGCCCAAGACCAAGGAGTGCGAGCATTGCAAGCTATTCATAAAGCCTTTGGTCTTGCTGGAAGCCAAAAAATTGAGGTTCCAGCTTAGGAATCTAGAACCAGAAGAGTGTGGGGAGAGGGGGAAGTGTGGGAGGTGTGGGGAGAAGTAGTGTTCGATAATTAGGTATAGTTAAAGACATAGTCTTGATCCAAAGCGCGAGTGGTGTGATTTCTGTGTGGGTCACCTGTGTCAGTACCTTGAAAGCCTCGTGGAAAATAGGGATCCCCCCTAACCCCCCTTAACAAGGGGGGGACACAACCGTTGCTGATCTGACTCCCTGACTCCCCATCCCCCCATCTCCCCATCTCCCCATCTCCCCACACTTCCCAGACTTCTCAAAAACCTTATTTCTTATTGGTAGATCCAGGCAAGAACTTTAATATGTCATTAATCGAATCGGAGGAGTTTTTTCCAGGGGAGTTGAAGTTAGGGACACCTGTTCCCGATGGTAGGGAAGGAATAAAGTCAATGGATTGACCTGAGGATCCCGGTAGAGTAGCTAGGGCTACGCGATCGCCTCCCACTTGTCGTAGCACATCCAATACCTGAACGACCTCGTTGTAACTGGCCTCCTTGGAAGCATAAAGCGCCATCAACCCATAAGGATTAGTTTGACGATATGCTTGCAGTTTCTTTTTGAACTGCTCTTGAGTTACCACTGGCTCTTGTTCAACGTAGAGTTGACCAAACTCATTAAGGCTAACCATTAAGATTTGCCGTCCTTGAGCCTTAGCAGTACTTGCCTTAGGCAAATCCACGCTCAGGGCTTGCTGGCGAGATAAGGTAACAGCTGCCAAAATGAAAAAGGTCAGAATACAAAAAATCACATCAATCAGGGGAACAATCTCAACCCGAACCTCTTCCGGCGAGCTATCCATTCGCAGTCTTAGAGGACGGATTGCCATCGGGGAACTAGCTGAATCCTTTTTTTTATTCATAGATATGTCCTTGGACTAAGAGCTTTCTTCTTGTTGTAACCAATATTGTCGATAAAGCAATTCCAACTCGCTTCCGGCTTTGCGGAACACTTTAACTTGGTTAAACCAAAAAGCCTGAAATAGTCTATAGAAGGCCAGACTGATAATCGCCACAATCAAACCTGTAGCTGTGCTAATCAGTGATTCTCCAATCCCCTGAGTCACCCCATCGGTGGAAGCTGTTCCAAGGTCACTAATGCGAATGGAACCCAATGAATTAATCAAGCCCAACACTGTACCGAGTAATCCCAACAATGGTGCTAGAGCAATCACAGCTTCCAGGAGTTTGTCCCCCCGTCGCATAGCAGCTAATTCATCATCCGCAGCCGACTCTAGAGCCAGCCGGAATACTTCTGGGTCAGGATTATTCAGTCGTAAAGGAGCATACAAATATCTACCGATGGGTTGTCGGCGTGACTCTAGGGCAATCTGTCTAGCAACATGCCAGCTACCAGCTGCTGCCTCTAGAACACGATTAACAATTATGCCTTCCCTCAACGCTATAGTTGCCCAAAACCAAATCCGTTCAAAGATTGTACCCATAGTCAGGATCGATAGAGCCAACAGAGGCCACATGGCGATCCCACCTTTTGCAATAAGTTCGACAATATCCACGACTTGCCCTTACTTCCAAATAACTCAGTGGTCTATCAATCTTCTATTGATTTTCAACCACTTACCAAGAAACTGATCCTATTCTCCACGAGTTAACTGATTAGGTCAGGAAATTTACACTTGGACTTTAGCACATCCGGTACAGAGTGTCTTAGCTAGTCCAGGCAGTGTCGGGAGTGTGGGGGGAGATGGGGAGATGGGGAGATGGGGAGATGGGGAGATAGGGAAGAATTTCATTTCCATGGGGCTAAGGTCTGATCACCATAACCAAGTTCCATATTAGGGAAAGCCTCAATTTTTGGTTTCAGCTACCTAAGTCCTAAAATTTCTAATTCTAGTAAAAACTCTAATCAAACGGGTGGTTATCCCCATAGTCGGTTTCTGGAAGAATCTGGCACTATAAATAGTAGCTATAGAGTATTGAGCTGTTGTTTGGTACCTCAGAGCCGGATATTTCCCCAGTCCGGTCTATAGGCAAAACCGCTTGTGCGGTTGCTTCGCTCTCCGGAGAAATCTTAAAAAGAGGTGCGACCCAAGGCCGCGAGGGATTGCTCGCGGCCTTGGAGGCGCGCACCTATCTGGCCCTTGGGGATAACGAGTTTGGCTGGTCTCGGA
>NZ_JAAHGN010000503.1:0-5279 GCF_010672485.1 Moorena sp. SIO2C4
TTGGTATGCCAAGTGCAAAGGTACCCACGAGATACTCAAGAGCGGCAGCAAGCTTTAGGAAAACTGGTTAAGCAAATTTTGCGATCGCGTAAAATTTGCCGCCCATCCAAAGGTCAACCCCTATCTGGTATTTATTTAAATACTCTGGCAGTGTATGCAGTTAACTTTTACTTGCGGTGTTTGATACTCCCATCGCTAAATCGAACGCGCCCCGCGTCGGGCAAAGCCCGAAGATTATAGCGTTCCCGTAGCGGCTCCTAGGTCGCTGGGATTATTAAGAGTATAAAACCCTTAAAGGCTGAACCAAACAGCCTCTACACCCTCCGTTCGCGTAGCGGCGACCTAGGAGCATCAAATCATCGGGCTTACTTTTTCAAGATTTTTGATGATTTAAGTTTCTAGCAGAGGCTTTTCAGCTTGCACCTAAATCGACACTCAAAGGAGCGTAATAATATATCTATGATAACAGAAACTATCAACGACTCGCAACAATTCTAGTCTCCAATTCCCAAGGGGCTGTGTGGGTCAGCTGCGGGAGCACTTTATACGCCCCGTCTCCCGGAGACAAAACCTTGAACAGGGTCGCCTTATGCCAAAAGTTTTAACCCTTTTACCTATAGCCAGTAACCCATTTTGGCGACCCTGTTCTTGCGGTAATTTCGTTCCCGCGCTTGTCTTACTGGCAGTGTCAGACGCTGCGCGAACGACTATAACGGGAGGGGAATTGGAGTTGAAAGATGGGATTTGAGACAAACTTAGAGGAAAGCGACAGTTGGAACCCAGTGATGCAAACCTTGATGGATGTTGCGGATCTGACTGTGAAAAATCATGGTAAGTTGGAGTGTAGACTTATTTTACCTGAGGCTAAGTGTGTCAAAGTTCCAGCAGCAGTCTGGCAGGAACGAATTGGTTATGTGGCGGTGGAGCTTGATCAAGCATTGGAGGAGGCAACTCTGGTAGGATTTGCTGATAAAGTGGTAACAGAACAATTCCCCGTGAACCAATTGCGAACCCTGAAAGAGTTACCGCGACACATTAAAGAGTATCGGCAATGTGGCCAATCCCAGGCAGGGGCAAAGCAGTGGAGCCATAGTCATGCTCTCAAACCCAAGGTCTTCTGTCCCGATGCTTCACCGTCCAACACTATGCAAACACACCCTACCCAACAACAGCAACCACAAAGCCAGACACCAGTAGTGCGATTAAGGCCGTGGTTAGACAATAGTTTTGAGGCAGATTGGAAGACAGTGGAAACTATATTACAGCCAGCACCGGAGCCAATGCTGGATTTCAGAAGTTTCCCCTTTGACCAACCTAGTAAAGGATTGCATACTACCGTGGGAGTAAAACGAGGTAAGCTACTCGGTTCGGAAATCGCCTGGGGTGCCGAGAAGGTGGCTTTATTTGTGGAACTACATCCAACGGATTCACCCAAAATGAATATATTCATTGAACTGTATCCTGGTGGTGGTGCAGACCGTCTTCCCCAGAATCTACAGATTATGGTGCTGGATCACGAGGGAATTGCGGTGATTCAAACCCAAGCTAGACAGACGGAAAATATTAAGTTGCAAGTAAGTGGTGAACCGGGAGAACGTTTTAGCATTCAGTTAGTGTTGAATGATGTCAGTATTACAGAAAATTTTTTAATCTGACCTTAGGGGCGATTGTGCTACCGGTATGCTTCTTAAACCCAGCCTTGTCTTAATCAGATTATTAATTAGATATATAGCATTTATAAAATAGGTGAGGTACATTTTGGGTTTTAGGGAGTAGGGAGTGATCCATGGGAAAATTTAATGTACCTCATTAATATGAAAACCACTACACCCGTATTATAAGTGTTGTGAAATAGTTTATCCCAAATCCGGGATAACCCTTTTTTAATTTAGCCCACGCAGCTAGACTTGGCTCCTCTAGTCGCGACGTCTATTCGTCTGGGATAAACGCTTATAACAGGGGATTTGGTATGATTATAGAAAAGCCCGAGTAACCAGGGCTGGTTTTTTAGTTATAAACTGACCGAAAACCCTGAGGGCGCAAGCCCCTAAATTCCATTTATGGGGTTAGCCCGAACAGGAATTTATTCCCATTACCTCTTTTTGATTTTGCACGTACCTTTTGATTGTCTCAATTGGTGCTCCTCCAACTGTGGACAGAAAGTAAGAATTAGTCCACAAGGTAGGTAACCAACTTTTCAAGTGAGGAAATTGAACTCTTAGGTACCTGCTGGTTGCCCCTTTAAATCGTTTAAGCACTCTGTGGATGCCAAACTGAGGTTCGCCTTCACAGAGTAGGTGAACATGCTCAGGCATCACTTCCAGTTCAATTATTTCGACTTGAATCTCCTTTGCTATTTGGTGAAGGAGTTCTTTTAATTTTGCTTCCACCTCTCCCACAAGTACTGGTCGGCGGTACTTGGGACACCATACTACGTGGTATTTACACTAGTAAACAATGTTTTTGTTGTACTTGAATTTATTTTTAACTTTGTCCTAAACATTAACTAAATTTTGTGTATATACTATACAAGTATACGCAAAATATAGTCAAGGAGGTGATTAAAGTGTTGGTGATGGAGTTCAAAGCCGTTCTCAAAGAATCCCAGAAAAAAGCTGTAGACGAAGCTATTCGTACATCAAAATTTGTCCGCAACAAGGTGCTTCGTTATTGGATCGACAATAAAGGAATTGGCAAAAAAGAACTGTATCGCTACAACACTCAGTTAAGAGACGAGTTTAAATTCGTTAAAGACCTCAATAGTCATGCTTGCCAGGCGTCTGTGGAAAACGTAGAACGAGCAGTAGCGCGTTTTTTCGACAATTGCAAAAAGAACGTTCCCGGCAAGAAAGGTTTCCCAAAGTTCAAGAAACATTATCGCTCGGTTGAATATAAGCAGTCTGGATGGAAGTTGTCCCCAGATAAAAAATCCCTAAAATTCACCGACAAGAAAGGTATTGGGAAAGTCAAACTCAAGGGAACCTGGGATTTATGGTGGTTCGACCAAAAGCTGATCAAACGGGTACGAATAGTAAAAAGAGCTGATGGCTATTATGTCCAGTTATGTATAAAAGTAGACAACTCTGAAAATCTGGAAGTAACTGGTTATGCTCTCGGATTAGATGTAGGATTGAAAGAATTCTATACGGATTCCGAAGGCCGCACCGAACCAAATCCTAGGTTTTACCGAAAAAGCGAAAAACGTGTAAAGTTTTGCCAGCGACGAGTATCCCGAAAAAAGAAAGGCTCAGCCAACCGACGGAAAGCCAGAAATAGATTAGGCAGGGCACATCTTAAGATAAGTAGGCAGCGTAAAGAACACGCCAAGAGACTGGCGCGTTGCGTAATCCGGTCTAACGACCTAGTCGCCTACGAAGACTTAAAGGTCAAAAACTTAGTGAAAAATCACTGCCTTGCTAAATCTATAAATGATGCAGGTTGGCGTCAGTTTCGGGAGTGGTTGGAGCATTTTGGTCAAAGGTTTGGTCGGATCACTGTTGCAGTTAATCCTGCCTATACAAGCCAAAATTGTTCTGAGTGTGGTGAAGTGGTAAAGAAGTCCTTATCGACCAGGACTCATGTCTGTAAATGTGGATGTAGATTAGATCGCGACCACAACGCCGCCAAAAATATACTTAATAGAGCCTTGAGTACGGTGGGGCACACCGGAACTTATAAAAACGCTTGGGGAGATTTGTCCTCTACTAAACCTGGTTCCGGCCTGGTTGAGCAAGACAAGTCCGTGAACCAAGAATCCCCCGATTTCTAATCGTGGGGAGTGTCAATCAGGGAAAGCATCGTTTAGAAATCCATCCCTATTGCATAAAATTTATTAAGAAGTAACGGGTAATGGGGATGATTGTTATCGATTACTAATACTTAATACCTAATAACTAATTACCAAAAATGGGAAAGTTAGTTGTCCTGAGTCTAGATGGTGATTCCCAGCAGCAGGGATTTCAGGTACGCTTAGAAATTGGTGAAGAAGGGTCACGTCCAACACTGGAAATGACAGGTTACTTGCCTGCAGCTTCACAACTCACTACTTACTTACAAGACCATTGGCGCGAAAAATATCGGAGCCTAGGTTCACCCGCGAGAATCCAGCCCGGAAAAATTATCTATGGTGGTTCCATTAACCAACAGCTCAAGGAATGTCGGGATTCAGCGCATGAGTTAGGTAATAGACTGAAACGATGGCTCGATTCTGAACAGTTTCGTCCCATTGATAAGCGATTACGGGAAGAGTTAAATCCAGAAGAAGCGATTCGGGTGCTGATTCGCACGGAAAATACCCAGTTACAAAAGCTGCCTTGGCATCTGTGGGATTTTTTTGAGCGTTACCCCAAGGCTGAAGTTGCTCTGAGTGGAAAACAGTTTAAGCGACCCCATCAACTCCCTACACCTACCTCGAAATCTAAAGTGAGAATTTTAGCAATTTTAGGTCATAGTGCTGGTATTGATATTAAAGCAGATCGACAACTGCTGGAGAATTTACCTAATGTAACAACAGTCTTTTTAGTAGAGCCCAAATATCACGAAATCAATGACCAGTTATGGGAGCAAGCTTGGGATATTATCTTTTTCGCAGGACATAGTGAGACAGAGGGGGAAACGGGTCGAATTTATATTAATCCCACCGATAGCTTAACCATTGATGAACTGTGGTATGCCCTCAAAAAAGCTGTGACACAGGGCTTAAAACTGGCAATTTTTAATTCTTGTGATGGGTTGGGATTGGCAAGGCAACTCCATGATTTACAAATTCCCCAAATGATTATAATGCGGGAGTTAGTGCCAGATCAGGTCGCTCAAAAATTTTTGAAGTATTTTTTGAACGGGTTTGCTAATGGTAAGTCTTTATATCTGGCAGCGCGGGAAGCACGGGAGCGATTGCAGGGGTTGGAGCGTCAGTTTCCCTGCGCCAGTTGGTTACCAGTAATTTACCAGAATCTAGCACAAGAACCACCAGCTTGGAAAGATTTGTACCAAGACTCAGAAACAAAATCAGAAAAACGGAAACGAAAGGGACGTAGTTTCCAGACAGTGTTCCTATCTAGCATAGTGGTGACTAGCTTAGTAATGGTGGTGCGATCGCTTGGCCTATTCCAGCCCTGGGAACTGCAAGGGTTTGATCAGTTGATGCGGCTGCGACCCGATGAAGGACCAGATCCACGACTGTTATTAGTCACAATCACTGAAGATGATGTCCAGTACCAACCTAAGGAAGAAAGAGGAGCCGCCTCCTTATCCGATCGTTCCTTGGCAAAACTGCTGGA
>NZ_JAAHGN010000504.1:0-5268 GCF_010672485.1 Moorena sp. SIO2C4
TGCACCGCCAAAGGGGGTTCTCCCCATGAGCAACTGCATCAATAAAACAGGTAACCATGTGTTAAATCTGAGTTACATCTGCTGACGGCTGACGGCTGACCGCTGATAGCTGAATGCTTACAAGTCGGAAACGATTTTATGACCTGTTTAAAGATCACGCTCGTTTAAAGATCACGCTCGTTTAATGCACTCAGCTATCAGCATCAAGAGCAGGGGGAACCAAGGAACCCTCTCATCCTGAAGACTATACTTTGAGCGGTATGCTTTTAGCTATCGGCTTCAAGCCAGAAGCTTATATCTTAGACTATCAATGGCTGATAGCTGATAGCCTGTTGGCTGAATGCAACAGCTCAAAGAAACTATAAAATAGTGTCACCCAATGGAGATAGCCATTGACTTGTGACAGGGATGGAAAGTACAGGTGGCTGGTGGGAAAATTGCCTACAAGAGTAGCCCATACTCTTTTAGCAAATTTTCCCGTGACCCTAGGCAATTTTCCTGTGACCCAGATGATCGGAGTTGTTCACGACCTATTCACAACCTATTGCTGTAGTTGAACGGTAGTTAAAAACTGACTATTAACGAACACAGTTGACACTCTGGGTGTAAGATAGTCTCATATACTGATATTAAACTAAGATTTTGTTATCTTAGTTGACAGTCAGTCCAGTAGAAATGCTGGATACCACTTAAGTCCTTAGTATTAGATTCAAGTTGATGGCTAAAAAGAAAAACATGGCTGCTCCGATCGTTCCTCTGCAGGGTCAAGCATTGGTGGCGAAAGTCAAAGACCTAGGTAGCCTGAGCAAAGAACAAAAAGCTAGAGCCTGTGGCTACTACACCGTGACAAAAAACGGAGTAGAGCGAGTCAATATGATGAAGTTCCTCAATGCCCTTATTGATGCCGAGGGGATTGAATTAGACAGCAAAACCAATGGCAATGGTCGTGGCGGACGCAGTGCCAGCTATCGGATTAGTGTGCAGTCTAACGGCAATCTTCTGATTGGCTCGGCTTACACGAAACAAATGGGTTTACAACCAGGGGACGAGTTTGAAATCACCCTGGGACGCAAGCACATTCACCTTAAACAACTTGATCCAACAGAAGAAGAAGCACTTGAGGCATCCTGAGCCGAATAGACAAGGCTTAGAACGCCGTAACCGGTAAATGTGCTGTCGCTCAAAATGTCAGCATTCCGCCGTCAGTTATCAGCATTAGCGCTACTTGAAACGCTGTGCTTGCCAGCCATTCATGATGCCCTCAAGAGAACCAATCCACGAGGCTTTAAACGGTAAGCCTGGTTTGAAAAGGAGCCCATAAGCTTACTCTCTTGATAAACCCAGGCTCCCAAAACATTAGCTGTTTGCAAAGCCGGAAAGTAGCGCGTCAGCTGACTGCTGATAGCTCAATGCCAACCCGATCACTGTCTGTTAAGAAAGCGGTGTATCAATTTCCATCCCCATTTATGGAAACTTCCCAATCTAGCTTTTAATCACTCAATTGGGATATTGTTTAAATAACATCCAGTCAGGGGCATCATCAATTCTTCTGGCTGGCTTCAATTTCCATTACTCAAGGAGACCAGTATTAAGCAATAAGTTGAACTAGATCGGAAATTGCCAAATCTCATGGTCAGAAGACATCAAAATCAGTAGTGAAATATAGGTTCCCCAGAATAAAATTACCATAAATTGTCTATCCCGTCGGGCAACCAGCATCCCTGCTATAACCATGGTTAAAGGGACACAAGCGAAGAACAGCCAGGAGCTGAGGTCAAAAGCTTTTCTAATCCCTAAGTGAAGCATCACAGTAATGGTAGCAACACCTAGCAGACTTAAACCAATACTCCAAAAACGGGGATAAGATTTGCCAGAAGGCCAATGCCAAATGTCTGTGAGTTGGGCTCCACCAGCAAGGGCTAATGCTGGGTAAACTGGCAACACATACCCAGGCAATTTAGTGGCAAGAAGGGAAATGGCGATCAAGTAACCGCCAGCCCATACCAGTACCAATTTAGCCCAGCCCCAATGGCGATTCTGCCAAGCCTGCTGTAACCAGTAGGAAAAGAACAGTAACCAAGGTGCGGAAAATTTTAAGATTTCCCCCAGGTAATACCAAGGCAGGCGATTTTGCCCATCCACTGCTGTCCAGATCGGGCGTAGGGACTGGTAGATAATGGCTGTAGTTGTAGTAACGGCTCTTTGATCCTGTAGCAGCAATGGCACAGTGTACCAAGCAAGAGCAGGACTATAGCCTAGGAGCAATCCCAACCACCAATAAGTAGACGTCAGGAGTCTGGGCGTATCCCATGCTAGAAACAACAGAGCGATCGCTGTGATCAACAATGCCACCAGGATCCCCTTAGTGAGGAAAATCAAGCTTAATCCGATCCCCGCTGCCAGTGACCAGCGTGAGTCCCGACGCGATCGCAACACACACCACATCATCAACACCACAAAGCACAGATTAGCTCCATCCAGGATTGCCATACGCCCATAATGGGCTATTGGTAAGAAAGTTAGGTAAATCAAGCTAGAGAAAATACCCTTCTGACGGCAGGGGAAGATTTCTGTAGCAAGACCATAGACTAGCAGTACCGACAGCACACTGAGCATGGCACTAGGTAAGCGCGTAGTCCACTCGTTGACACCACCAAACTGATAAGCCACCGCAATTAGCCAGGCTAGTAGGGGGGGGTATTCAATTAGGGTTAGGGTTTCACCTTCGAGAGTTGGGTAAAGCCACTGCCCAAATTCCCCCTTTGCTGAAAGTAGTTGAGTCGCAAGATGACTTATGCTTTGCTCTACCCCTTGCAACGAGCCACTGCCCAAATTGATGCTAAACAACAATAGTGCTGCCAGGAATAACCCTAACAGCGACAATCTCTCAATCCAGCGTTGAGTTCTACGTATCCGGTTTCCCGAGCCACCCCAAGTAAACGTTTTATGATCCATAAATTTACCTTTACCTTTACCTTTACCAATAATTCATAATTAAAGCTAGAAGTTTAACAAAAAACCATGAACGAAGCTAATTTTACCGTTCCCCACCAGACCACGAGCCATCATCCAATTTTTCGGTTCTACTTGGGGGATTATCCCAATGCTGCTAGCCATCTTATCTACTCTACTAACCCCGTTGTCTGGTGTTCTTAACCACAGCAGTATACTTTTTACCTTTAACCTTTCAATTATGTCGGAAAACTAATCGTCTCTAACTAATCGTCTCGCGCGAGCGTGAACAGGCAATTCTGTTGAAGCTGTTTACGGTCAGTGATGGAATGTCCGTTGTTGAAGTGACGGTGCTAAACTATCCAGCATGAATTAAAACTGAATTTTTTTTGAAATTACCAATCAACGTATAAAAACCTTTGAGCTATCATTAGTGTGAGCTATGAGTCCAATTAATAATTAGATTGGTGACCAATGGCAAAGTCTGACAACTATACACAATATCAACACAATATAAACAAAACTAATTAGACAAATAGGAGGATGACATGGTAACAGACACTCTCAAACCTCCCCATGACTATTTACAGTGGCTCAATCTTATCTCCGGGAGGAACTGTTGCTCAGCAATCGTTTAAGTAAGGCACAACAGCAAACAGCTTTGCTTATAGTCTTGAGTAATTCAAACTTGAGTTTTTTTCAAGACCTGTTGCCAAAGTTCACGCACTAATCTCCAGAATCCTTACCTGTTCACTGTTCCGAAGTTCCGAAGTTGCCTACTTCTGTAATAAGTCCTATGAAAGTGATACACTACCAGGACACAAAGGGCATGCTTAAGATAGGCTATAGACGGTTTTATTACTGTGACCTATAGCTCAGTCATTGACCATCGACTGCTACGAGCAATGTTCTAGAACTTACCTCAAGTTCAGATTCACTGCTAACCGATCACTTGTTGACCAAGCCAGCCCATGGAGTTGAACACAGAATAATGAGGAATTTCTACCTAAGTTGATCACTTGCGACACTTACGCATATGGAAAGCTCATTTGAACTAACCCTACAGATGGTTATCGCCATCTTCGCTGGGATCAGTGCCCAGGTAATGGGTGAGTATTTAAAAATTCCCAGCATTGTCTTTTTGCTGATGTTTGGCACTCTACTCGGACCAGATGGCTTCGGTCTTTTGCACCCACAGAAGCTAGGGGTTGGTCTAGAGGTAATTGTTGCCCTCTCAGTGGCAGTTATTCTGTTTGAAGGAGGGCTCAACCTAGATCTGCGGGATCTGGGCAAAGTTTCTGGTAGCCTGAGAAATCTAGTTACCATAGGAACACTGATTACCCTGTTAGGAGGTGGCATGGCGGCTCACTGGCTAGGGGAGTTTCCTTGGCCAATTGCTTTTCTCTATGCCTCTCTAGTGGTGGTCACCGGACCAACGGTGATTAGTCCTCTGCTAAAACAGGTGAAAGTGGATCGACGTGTAGAAACCCTTCTAGAAGGGGAAGGGGTTCTCATTGATCCAGTCGGGGCAATTCTGGCAGTGGTTGTCCTGGACACAATTTTAAATAGTGATGCTGGTGCAAATGCAGCATTTGTCGGTCTAGGTCTTCGTTTGAGCATCGGTGCTGTGATTGGGGGCTTAGGGGGCTGGTTAATGGGGTTTCTTCTCAAGCAAGCACGCTTCATCTCAGAAGAACTCAAAAACTTAGTCGTACTGGCTGGCATGTGGGGTTTGTTTGGCTTGGCTCAGATGGTTCGCTCTGAATCCGGTTTGATGGCAACTGTAGTCGCTGGAGTAGTTTTGGGAGCCTCTGACCTGCCTGAAGAGCGCTTGTTGCGACGCTTCAAGGGACAATTAACTGTCCTTGGGGTTTCCATGTTATTCGTACTGCTCTCCGCTGACCTCTCCATCGCCAGTGTGTTTGCCCTAGGCTGGGGCAGTATCTTTACCGTCTTGGTGTTGATGTTGGTGGTGCGCCCCATCAGTGTGGTGGTTTGTACTTGGAATAGTGATCTCAATTGGCGGCAAAAGTTATTTGTGTCCTGGATTGGTCCTAAGGGAATTGTCAGTGCTTCTGTGGCTTCCTTGTTTGCGATTCTCCTAACGGAACGGGGGGTTAATGGTGGTGACTCGATTAAAGCCTTGGTATTCCTGACAATTATGTTGACGGTAGTTTTACAGGGTTTGACCGCTCGCTGGGTCGCCAAATGGCTAAAACTTAACCCAGAGGAGGAGGCAACTGGTGCTGTAATCATCGGTTGTAATCCGATGAGCCGTCTGATTGCTCGTTTGTTTCAAGAGCGAGGAGAGTCTGA
>NZ_JAAHGN010000505.1:0-5261 GCF_010672485.1 Moorena sp. SIO2C4
TAAAGCTCTTTCAAAGTAGGGCTTTCTTCTAGGTTTATTCGGAAGACTATAGTGTTAACAAAAAAGCCAATAAGCGGTTCTAATTCATGATGATTACGATTGGCAATGGGAGAACCAATCGCTAAATCCTGTTGATTACTATACCGTGACAGTAACACTGAAAAAGCTGCCAAAAGGGTCATAAATAAGGTTGTTCCTGATGATTGGCTTAAGGTTTTTAGCTTCTCAGTTAAATCTCGATCAATTTCAAAAGATTCAGAGCTTCCTCGAAAATGCTGGACGGCTGGACGAGTTTTATCGGTAGGGAGTTCTAAAACTGGAGGTATTCCTGCTAATTTTTCCTGCCAATAATTCAGTTGTTGATCTAGGTTCGCTCCCTGGAGCCATTGACGTTGCCAGTGAGCAAAATCAGCGTACTGAATCGCTAATTTGGGTAAAGATGGAAGTGTTCCTGTACAATAACTTTCGTACAATGTGGATAATTCACGAGTAAAAATACCCATCGACCAGGCATCACCAACAATGTGGTGCATCACCAATAATAAGATATGATATTGGTGATTCAACCGTAGGATTTTACCTCTTAATAAATTATCGTGTTCGAGGTTAAAAGACTGTTGTAATTCTTCTTTTGCTAACTGGTTTACTTTTTTTATCTGTTCTGAAAATTGTTTATAGTCTAGATCAATAATCGGCAAGTTTATATGTGCATTTTGCCTTATTATCTGCACAGGTTGGTCATCAATCAGACGAAAGTTAGTTCGTAGAACTTCATGGCGTTGTATAATCTCTGTAATGGCTTTCGTCAAAGCATCAGGATTAAGATCTCCTTTCAATTCTAAATATAAAGGAACATTGTAATGAGAACTTTGTTCTTCCAGTCGATCGAGAAACCATAATCGAGTTTGAGCAAAAGATAGGGGAATAGGTTTTTCCCTTGAGACTGGTTTAATTGACGGGTTCTGTTTTACCTTTTCTATAACTGATTTTTTTGGTTTCTGCCTCAGTTTTTTCAACACCAGCTCGCGCTTGTGTAATGGAATATTTTCAAGCCGTTTTAGTAAGTCACTCATCAGTCATCAGTTTTTTTATCAATTAAATTAATATAGACGAATCTATACAAGTTTGATCATTCTTAATAAAGAATTGCTATAGCTTTTCTGGAATTTTTGAGGTACGCTTCTCAACCTCAAAGTCCCCCTTTTTAAGGGGGATTTAGGGGGATCGCTTCGTAACTCATAGCTATAATAATTGCTATAATTACTAATTATTCATTAGTAATTGTTCATCCACTTCATCATCTGACAATTCATTAACCTCATTTAAAATCTGCTCTAGGTCATCCAGTTCTGATACTTCAAATTGCTTCTCAATCACTTTCTCTCCCAGTTCGAGAATAGTTGGATATTCAAACAAGCAACTCACAGGTAACTCAATAGAATAGGCTTCTCGAACTCTTGAAATTACTTGAGTTGCTAACAGAGAATGTCCTCCCAATTCAAAAAAGTTATCGTTGATACTAACCTGTTCTATCTTTAAAACTTCACGCCAAATGGTTGCCAATTCAGTTTGAGTAGCGGTGCGGGGCGCGACAAAATTTCCTCCAAGATATCTCTGGGATAAGTCGGGGGTGGGTAAAGCGCGACGATCGATTTTACCATTAGGAGTAAGGGGTAATTTTTCTAAAAATACAAACCCTGAAGGAATTTTGTATAGAGGAAGTTTCTGTTTACAGAAGTTGCGGACTTGAGTCCGATCGAGTTCCGATTTTTGAGTAACAAGATAAGCCACAAGGCTGTGATTACCAGGAGGCTTTTCATAAGCCATTATCACTGCCTCTTTTACGTCTGGATGTTGAGTTAAAACTGTTTGAATCTCTCCAGGTTCAATGCGAAAACCACGAATTTTTAGCTGGTGATCAACTCGCCCTAAAAACTCAATTTTTCCATCAGGTAAATAGTACGCTAAATCTCCAGTTTTGTACAAACGTTCTTCTATTTCTGGACTAGCTATTTCTGGACTAAAAGGATTAGAAATAAATTTCTCTTGAGTTAACTCAGGACGGTTTAAATAGCCTTGGGCTAAGCCCACCCCACCAATGTAAATCTCTCCTGCTACACCAATAGGAACCGGTTGCAAATGAGAATCAAGGATGTAAGTCGTTACATTGGGAATGGGACGACCAATAGAAGGTTTCTCTTCATCTCCACTCACCACGGCAACGGTGGCGCAAACGGTTCCTTCAGTAGGGCCATAAGCATTCAAAAAACGACGACCTTTACCCCACTCTTTGACCAGTTGACTTGTACAAGCCTCTCCAGCCACAATCAGAGTTTTCAAAGCTGATAAATCATCGGGTGGTAAAACAGCTAACGCTGACGGTGGTAGGGTAACATGGGTAATCTTGTGCCGATTCAAGGTTTGCACTAGGTCTGCCCCTGGCAACAAAGACGTTGAATGCTCTAAAACAAGAGTTGCCCCAGCCACCAAGGTCACGAAAATTTCTGAGACGGAAGCATCAAAACTCAAGGAAGCAAATTGCAGGACTCGACTGTGAGGCTGTATCTCGAAGAGGTCTTTCTGTCCATGGGCTAAGTTACATAATCCTTGGTGTGTAACTAAGACTCCTTTGGGCTTTCCTGTGGAACCGGATGTATAAATTACATAAGCTAAATGATTAGCATCAATGCTAGGAGTCAGGTTGTCTTGAGGATGAGTGCGAATTAAGTCTCGCTCTCTATCTAAACAGATAATCTGTGCTTTGTGGTCTGGCAAATTCTTCACTGAGGTCTGTTGAGTCAGTAACACAGAGAGGTCAGAATCATTAAATAGATAATCTAAGTGTTCCTTTGGATAGGTTGGGTCTAGAGGGACATAAGCACCACCAGCTTTGATAATTCCCAGAATCCCAATGATTGCTTCCACTGATTTCTCAACACAAATTCCTACTAACTCCCCTGGTTTCACTCCCAAAGATTGCAAGTAGTGCGCCAGTTGATTGGCCTCATGATTCAATTCCAAATAAGTTAATTGTTGCCCTTTATACACCACAGCAACTGCATTAGGGGCTTTATTCACCTGCTCTTCAAAGAGGTGATGAATACATCTATCCCATGGATAATCGTTTTCTGTTTGATTCCATTCAACTAATAGTTTGTGCCGTTCTTCTACCGTCAATATAGATAATTTATCAAGTTGCCGTTGGGGGTTCTGTGCTATCTCCACCAATAAAGTATGAAAATGCTCCATGAGGCGGTTAAGGGTATTGGCACTAAAGCGATCAGTATCGTAGAGTACTTTGATTGATAACTCTACACCAGGAACCGCCACCACCGTCAGAGGATAATTGGTGTGTCCAAACCCCCGAAACTCCCCAACGTCCAAACTTCCTTTCTGTTGGGACTCTTTCATGGGGTAGTTTTCAAACACCAAAATGCTTTCAAATAAAGGCGTTCCCTGGGGGACATCGCTCAGGGTTTGAATCTCAGCCAGGGGATAGTAGGCATATTGCTCTTGTTCAATTTGTTGGGCTTGTAATTCCTTGAGCCATGGTAACAGCTCAGTTTCCCTGGCAACCTTAACCCTGGTTGCCAAGGTATTGATCAACACTCCCACCATCGATTCCACTCCCGGCAGAGTTGTGGACCGACCAGAAACCGTGGCACCAAAGATAATATCGGACTCTCCACTATAACGGGATAGTAAAATTGCCCAGGCTCCTTGCACCACAGTATTGAGGGTTAAATGATGCTGTCGAACCAAGGATTGTAGTTGGTTGGTATTCTCTGGAGATAAAGAGAAGCGTTGTTCTTGGTGGCCTTTGGTTTGTTGTTTCCCTTGATTAACCCTGATGACTGTGGGAGATTCAAATCCTTGGAGTTTTTGCTGCCAAAAGGTCTTGGCTTGTTCTAGGTCTTGTTGTTTTAACCAACTGATATAGTCTCGGTAGGGACGTGGAGACTTTAGGTGTAAGGCTTCTCCTTTAATTGTGGCTTCATAGAAGGCAAAGGCTTCTTGAAGAACGATCGCCATCGACCAGCCATCGAAGAGGATGTGGTGATGACTCCAAAGCAATTGATAGGTTTGATCACCCAGTTGGATCAAATTCAACCGCATGAGGGGGGCTTGTTCTAAATCAAACCCAAGGCGACGATCACTGTCTAATAAGCCTTCTAAACGATACTGTTGCTCTTGTGCTGTCAAATCTTGCCAGTGGTGGTATGTCCAAGGGAGTTCCACCTGTTTGTGTACGACTTGTAAAGGGTCATCCACTTCTTCCCAATAAAAGGAACTCCTTAACACAGGATGGCGTGCCACCACTTGCTGCCAGGCTTGTTCTAACACTGCACCTTTCAATGTTCCTTTGATTGTGCAGAGTAATTGCTCGAAATACACCTCCGACTCCGGCTCATACACCGTATGAAAGAGCATTCCCTGCTGCATGGAAGACAGTTCGTAAATCTCTTCAATGTTTTTGTTCTCCATGATGAGACTACCTCCGCTTCCGCTTATTCATTCTGGACATCAGTTTGTCAAGCTGTTTTTGATTAAGATTACTGGCTGAAAAGTCCGAAGGCGTATAGCCCCCAGTATCGGGACGTTGACAGTGTGTAATCAGGGTTTCCAAGGCTTGGATAAAGCCATGGGCTAACCCTTCAATGGTGGATTTTTTATGAATGCGATCGCTATAGGCAAAGGTCATCTCTAGCTTCCCTTCACTGACAAACCCACTCACCCCTAATAAATGACTCCGGTAGCTCCTGGGACTCTGCTCAGATTTTAATTCTTTAATCACGCCCAACCCAGTGGAGGTAGAAAGCATTCTCTCCAGCTGACCCAGGTAATTAAAGCTGACAGGGGCTGGCTTTAAGGCTGCTAATTGTTGCTTTATGTCCGAATCCTGATGCAGGTATCGCAACACCCCATAACCGATGCCTCCTTTTGGAATACGACGGAGTTGCTCTTTAATGGATTTCAAAGCTTCTCCAGGATCTTCTAAAGATTCTAGAGTTAACTGTACCGGAAACAGGGTGGTAAACCAACCCACTGTCCGAGATAAATCTACATCCTCAAATAAGTCTTCCCGTCCGTGTCCTTCAAGGTCAATTAGGAGGGAAGGCTGCCCTGTCCATCCACCGAAACTCTGCACCAAAGCAGTCAGTAGCACATCATTAATGCGGGTGTTATAGACCGATGGCACATCCTGTAACAGGGCGCGGGTTAGTTCCTCAGCCAAAGCAATGGACACCTTAGCGGTGGAT
>NZ_JAAHGN010000506.1:0-5260 GCF_010672485.1 Moorena sp. SIO2C4
TTTATCATCGTCAATGAAATACTTTTTCAAAAACTGAAAGTCTTGTGTGATGGTCGAATCCTGAGTTATATTGAAATGCTCACAGATTTCCTGGTAGTTGTCTGGAGACAGCTTGCTGATTGCTGTATACATACAACCCTTGGCTTTTGATTTGTAGCATTTCTCAATTTCACTATAAACTTCGTCGAAGCGGCTTCGAGATTCTTTATCCATTTGGTTATCATACTCTTTAAGGAAAATTGGAATATTGATCAAGTTGCTTCCCTAGCTTACAGAATAGAGGGAAACTACCTCAGCACTTTTCCAGCTTTCTTAATATTTTCCTTAAGTTGTTTAGCTTCCTGGTGTAGGGGATTCCAGATCGATAAGTCTTTTTGTAAAGATAGTTGAGCTTGATCATAGGCTTTATCTAGCCGCTCTTGATAACGGTCTACAATTTCTTTTTGAGAAGACTCAACCTTTTTTATAAACTTATTGGTTTGACAGATAAACCAATCCGCAACCTGACTATAAATTTCTATTTCTGCCTGATTTTTTTGCCATAGCCAGTCTTTATTGATGTCTTCTATTTTTGGTAACTGAGCATTATCACTAGAGCGTGGTTCTTGTTTAATCGTCTTTACTTTTCTTTTAAATAAAAATAAAGTTCGCTTGAGTTCCGTAA
This sequence comes from Moorena sp. SIO2C4, assembly GCF_010672485.1. Taxonomy (NCBI): domain Bacteria; kingdom Bacillati; phylum Cyanobacteriota; class Cyanophyceae; order Coleofasciculales; family Coleofasciculaceae; genus Moorena; species Moorena sp. SIO2C4. The sequence continues at coordinate 665 of NZ_JAAHGN010000506.1, forward strand.
CTTCAACGTCTTCTAGCCATGTGCCTTCTATAATTGCGAATCCAGCTTCAAACTTAAATTTTGGCTCAGGTATACTATCAATTATCTCAAGTTCTGATCTCGAAAAGCTAATGGCTAAATTGGGGGCAATATTCCCCATTCCTTCCTCAAGAAGAGACAGGTAATAATCCAATAAAGTCTTCAAGGCATCAACTACCCCTCTCATCTCTCGATCTAATATTTGTTTGACAGCTTCATTCATCAGACCCTTCAATGCACTAGTCAATTGATTGAGTTTATCATTAAGCTTCCTTAAATCTTTTTTCTCTTGCTCAGTACGTGCTTCGATCTTCTTCCCATTTTTAGTAGGATATTCTAAATCAATTAAATCTATAATTACTCCTTCTAAAAGATTCAACTTGTCCGGATCAGCTTCTTGAAGCACTTTGCTATATAAACATATTTTTCCTGTATCCAAAGACTCAACCGTTGGCGTCAATATTTCCTTTACTACTGCTTGCTCTACTCCTCTTCTCCATCGATAGAGCGATATTAAACTGTTTGCGCGCTCTTGGTAGTCTCCTTGCCTGAGTTCTTCAATGATACTTTCGACAATTTGCTCCAACTCATTCCTAGGATCTGAAGTAGTATCTGAAGAGTTATTATCCTCGGAAAAACTTTGACCGCTCTCTTCTCTAAAACCCTTTAGAGCATTTTCAATTTTTTCAAAAGGGTCTCTTAGTTCTTGAGCTTTTTGTGAAATAAACTGACTGATGTCTTGCCGAATTTGGGCGATATTATCACATTCTTTTTGGTAGTCTTCTTCTTTACTATTAATGAAGGCATAAGTGGTTTGTATAGCCCACTCTGCTACTGCATTAGCTGCTTTAGCTTTAAAGCGGTCTACAATTTGTGGAATAACTAATTGTGGAAAGTTTTCATCGATATGCTCTTTCAGGTATTTGTGAAATTCGTCTGCGTAAGATACTTCCCAAACAGCGTCTGAAACACGTTTACGTCCTTGTGAATCCCACTTCTTTGCCAGTCCAGGTAAATCTTCTAGGATATCTTCTGGAATTAAAAAATTAAAGCGCTTGTTTATTTTTTCAGATGCTTGAGTACTTTTTTGCTGATTATGACTCTTCATTTGAACCGACAATAGAGCTGGCAATGCACTCATTTTTATTACTTGTAAAGCACTAATATCTTCTTGATATTCTTCTAGCTCCTTGGTTAACTTCTGTTTGATATCGTGAACAGTTCTTTTGAAAAAAAATCTTTCACTATCCGGCCAATCTTTGTCATCCCGAAACACATCAATTCGATTCAGAACAAAAAGCATCCGGGCTGGTGAGCCTCCTAGTTCTTTGACCTGATCAACGACTTCTTGGAGTAACTGACTAACAGTATCTTTATTGATTTCTGCACTATTATAGGTAACTATACATAAGGCTTCTTTACATTTTCTAATCACAGAAGCATTCCCTTCATCACCCACATGGGCTAAACCGGGAAGATCCATGATTCGCACTTTGGTTTTTTCAGGCAAATCAAGCAGGTTAGGATCGGCTACAAGCCGGAAAGGATAATATATCGTTGCTTGTGGACAAGCAACACTGGTTTTTTCGTCTCGATTAGCTTGAAGATAGGACTTCATGACTTGGTCTAAACGGTCATAAATGTCTTCGTCGGTAAGATTGCGCCATTCTCCACATTCCCAAAGTGCCCCTGGGGTCTGATCAATTTTCAGAGATTTCGTTTCACTGTATTCTACAATCACAACCCCTGCACTCATTTCTTGTACAGCAACTGGGAGAATTTCTGTGCCACACAAGAAGTTGACCAGGGTACTTTTACCACTGCTAGTTGTCCCGGTTGTCGCTAAGGTAAGAACCGGTTCACTGAGTTCTTTAACTAATTCACTTACCGCCACCTGGAATTGGCTGTTTAAATCTTCGAGTTCACTGTAGTATTCTGGGGGTAACTGCTCACGGATATGCTCATGAAAACTCCCCCATTCCTGGTAAACATTCCCGATTGATTCTTCAACAGCTTCAAACGTCTTTTTGATGTTGCTTCTCATTATCCTCAAAGCCTTTAGTGTTGAGTTGTAACGATGGTAAAGCACCCTATAGTTCGTGTTTATTTTTACCTAATTCTTTAGTTAGCTTTTGAATAACTATTACTATAATAATAGCGTTTTTTAACCCAAATTTGTCAAGGTAACTGGCAAATTGAAATATTTCTTAATCTAGGCAAAGACATAGCGCTACGGGCAAGGCAACAGGCAACAGGCTAAATTTTAGCATAACAGCTTTTCAACTTGTATCAATTTCCTAACCTGAATGGGTAGTGCTTTAAATGAGATGTAAACCTAAAAGGTATTTTTTGACTGTCCCATAAAACTCCAGACCTCTTTACCCTATTGCCTTTTGCCTATTGCCTTTTGCCTTTTTAAGCAATCCCTGTGTTTACAACCCAGATATAAACCCGCTGATTATGTCTGTGATGGACTGGTGGTTTCAGGGTCTAAGGGATTATCTGAGGTGGATTTCTGGGTAATCCAAGCGGTAATAATATGAGAAAGTAGTCCGATTGGTCCTGCAAATAAGCATAGAATTAGGGAGTGAATAGTCCAAATACCAGCCTGTTGCCCTTGGCAATAAATCCAACGGCCTACAAACAAGTCCAGAACTAGGAAGTGTATCCAGCCAGTAGCAGCAACGGTTTCGTCACTAAAGAAACGGGCAATATCGGCTAACTGAGGATTCGATAAGGCTTGGGCGGATTCTGGTGTAATACTATTAATAAATAGTTGACACTCCCCGTCCTAAAGGCGCGGGGATTCTTCGATCATAGACTCGGCTTGCTGAACCTGGCCGGAACCAAGAACAGTAGAGGCTAAATCTCCCGAAGCGTTCGGATCTATGATCCAGGTTCCGGTGTGCCCCACCGTACCCAAGGCTTTTTTAAGGATATTGACTGCGGCGTTATGGTCTCTGTCCAACTTACAACCACACTTACAAATGTGAGTTCTAGTTGATAATGATTTCTTCACTACTTCGCCGCATTCTGAGCAGTTTTGGCTTGTATAAGCAGGATTTACTGCTACAGTCACTCTGCCAAACTTAGTTCCAAAATGCTCCAGCCATTTCCTGAATTGATACCAACCAGCGTCATTAATAGACTTAGCAAGACAATGATTCTTTACTAGATTCTTGACTCTTAAATCTTCGTAAGCGACCAGGTCGTTAGACCGGATTACGCAACGTGCCAGTCTCTTAGCATGTTCTTCACGCTGCCTACTTATTCTAAGATGATGCCTTCCTAGTCTGTTAATGGCTTTCTTGCGGTTAGCAGAGCCTTTCACTTTCCGAGATACTCGACGTTGATAAAACTTTAAGCGTTTTTCGCCTTTCCTATAGAATCTAGGATTTGGTTCTGTGTTTCCGTCAGAGTCAGTATAGAACTCCTTTAGTCCCAAATCTAGACCAACGTTTCTCTTAGAAGGGTCTAAGTCTTCTTTTATGTCAACTGCTACGCAAAATTGAACATAGTAGCCATCAGCGCGTTTAATTATCCTTACTCTTTTGATTTGTTTTTTGTCGAATTGCCACAAATCCCAAGTTCCCTTGAGCTTGAGCTTTCCGATGCTTTTCTTGTCACTGAAGGTGATAGCCTTATTATCAGAGGATAGCTTCCAACCAGACTGCTTGTACTCTACAGACCGGCAATGTTTTTGAAATCTAGGAAAGCTCTTTTTTCCAGGCTTGTTCTTTTTGCAGTTGTCATAAAATCGAACAATCGATGACCATGCACGTTCAGAAGCTGCCTGTCGTGCTGTTGAGTTCAGCTCATTAGCAAAAGGGAATTGCTTAGCCAGTACTTTACAATACTTACTAAGGTCATATTTCCCAGTCCCTTTATTGTCCATCCATAAACGAAGACAAGAATTGCGAACAAATTTAACTGTCCGAATAGCTTCATCTATGGCTTTGTATTGACTTTCTTTCCCGTAAGCTTTGAACTCAATTATGATCATTGACCTAAGGTCACGCTCCGCGAACGCCGAATCGCATTAATCTGTTGTGTTAATCTGTGGTGTTAATCTGTTCTGGTTCAGTTTCCATAGTTGGATGTTGCTTAGACCAATAACATTGTCATTGCTCGTCCCAAACCCGATCACTGGGCAGATTTTACTATTAGGTCGCCCCTGGGGATAATTTTAAACAAATTCCACAGGTCTTGTGGAATTTACGGTATAAATATTCAACGGTGAAGGTTAAACAAATAAATTATAATAAATCCGATGATTAACAACCATGACGGCTCTCTAGCCACTACACTAAAGCAACGGCGTCAAAAACTGGCTCAGCTGGTGGATTTTCCAGTAATTCTCTGGTCTGGACATCCTAGTCCTCGAAATTTCCGAGCCAATTCGTTCCCGTTTCGGGCTAGCAGTCACTTCCTGTATTTTGCTGGTTTACCCCTAACTAATGCGGTAATTGGCCTCAATGATGGCAAACTGGATTTATTCATGGATAAGCCAGCCCCTGGTAGTGCGTTGTGGCACGGAGAAACCCCTTCACCTGAGGAAATTGCTGAGATGATTGGGGA
>NZ_JAAHGN010000507.1:0-5234 GCF_010672485.1 Moorena sp. SIO2C4
TTGCATATTGTTCAATTATGATTATTTGTAGATTTTCATCCTAGCAAGTAGTAATAACCTTGAAACACCAATTTTTACATTGATCTGGTTATCCAAACTATATAAACATAGCGCCGGGTCGCGGTGGCCGCTATGTCTTCGCTCTTTTCCCTTGGCTTATTTCACAGGACCGATGTACTTTTGTATTCCTTAATCTAGATTAACTTTTTTTGTTGCTAATATCTGCTGCTTCATTAAACGTATAATTATCCCAAACATTTGTGCCATCAGCTCCAGGTTTTTGAAAGACATAGGGGCGGTTAGGCATCGATTTAAAATAGTCTTTCTCAAACCAATAACCTTTTTGTTTAGCTTCTTGAATTTGGATAGCCCCAGTATTTTCATCAATTACAATTAAGTGTCCAGTGAGTCCATAAATTACTTTTTCTGGAAAAATATTACGACGAGAAACTGTATGATATGGCGGTTTCATAATCCCACGATAAAATTGATCCCGTTGTTGAGGTGGAATACCTGCCATTGCGTCTTTTAATGCTCTTTCTGTGGAATCAGTTCGATATAAATCAGCTAATTTAATCGGATCTGTTTCAGCTTCATGATGATTTCTTTTTTGATTTTCTAAGACAATCTCCCAAGGCACAAATATGGTTTCTATTTCACAAATATGGGTTTGTAATTGTTTGAGAATTTCTGCTTCATTATTTCCAGGGGGATCATTGAGCAGCTTTAACATTATTAAAACAATCCGCTCTCCTTTATTAATTGTCTCACTGTTTTTGATTTTATCAAAAATTTTTTGTATTCTTTCTTTGCTAGCTGAAGGAATATTTTGTTGTAACCCATCCCAATCAACATTACTATCCAAGGAAAGGTAACGTTCTTCCAGCATAGTTGCTATTTTCATCCAAATATCATATCGGGGATCGACAAACTTATTTAAATTCATTAACTCAATAAACCTCTAGTAAAGGTAACAGAGAGTAGGGAACAAAAATTATCACAATTCATTTAGTATCCCTATTTTATTTTTCTTCAAAAACATTCAGGATGATGCCTAAATAATGCCACATCCAAATCCTTAGATATTATTCTCTATAGTTTAAAGGTGAAATAGTTCGAGCGTCAAGCCAGAAAAGGCTCCATAATTATCATAGTTAACCCTAAGTTGTTGCAGTTGGGAATCTGTCACTAGCCAATTTGCAGCAATGTTAAAGGAGGTACCAATATTCACTTGTTCAGGACAACTCAGAGAAATACCATCAGGAAAAAAGAACATTTTATTTCCTGCCAAAGGCCAGTGCAGTTGAGTTGCTATTGGCTCAGAAACCTTTAAATCTGGGGTCATGGTAACAGCAGTTCCTTGCCAGTTACCACTCAGATTTCTCTCAGGTAAGAGATTGATTTCCTTTGACCAATATTTACTGGGAAAACCGGCTGCATCTTCACGGATACTCACTGTCCGCATCAAACTGCCATTACTATCATAAAGAATGGCAACACTATGTCTTATATCTTCATGTTTTAAGAACAATTCAGCCGGTTGAAACACCGAACCAGGTTCTAACTGTTTAGCTGACCATGTAGCTGCACCTTGTTCAAAGAAAAATGATCTCATTGACGGAAATGCTGGGTGAACAATTCCATCAGGTAACACCTTATCCTGTTTATTGGAGTGCCATTTTTTTTCTTCTATCCTACCGTCAGCGTATATATAACGATTAGTGTGATAAATTTCTGTTTGTTCTGGATTGCTGCGGAAGCTTCTCAGACTTTGAAATGATTCTATTATCTCTCCTTCAGGAGAATACCTTGTCCAAATACCATGCCAGTCACGCAAATGGTTGGCCGTGAAATTTTTCCAGTTTTGTTCTTTTAAATCCATTTTTTATCCCTCCACTAAAGTCCAAAAATAGCCATCAGGTGCAATAAATGAGAAACTTTTATCACCAAATTCGTTCTCAGATACCTGTGTTACCTCAGTTGCTGCACTACTACTAATGCGCTGGTGGTATAAATCTATCTCCTGTACTCTAATAGTGTACAAAGAAACGCCTAAGCAACCTGGACGGGAGTGGCTATGCTTGTTGGGCAGATCTGACCCTTCAATCCGCATAATGTGCAAGCGCCCAGAACGCACCTGGGATAAATCCGTAGCTGAGGCACCAGGCGGTATGAAGTCAGTCGTGAACAGATGCTCTCCATTTTCTGGACCCTTTAGTTCGAGGATATGACGGGACGCTTCACCGTATTGGCTTTCGATACTATTTACCCCACAAACCAAACCCAGTACCTGTTCGTAAAAGTCCAACTGCTCCTTACCACCTGTTACCACCATTCCTAGGTGAACGAACTCTGAGGCTTTGAAATGGGACTCTGGGTTAACAACCCCAGACAAGGGCATGGTGTAATCATGGCGTTCAAAAATGACTTGCCGTGTCAGAGGCTGGATGAGAACCATTTCATGTACACAAGGATTAGCTTGCACAAAAGGCTGAAATGGATCGGGACGATAAATCAAATTTCTCTGGGGTGGAACATAGTATACAGGTAAGCCAGCAGCGATCGCATCTTCGGCATGATTGGCAATATTAAACACATCCAAAGACAGCATCGCTCCCCAACGGCTACCCACCGCTTTTAAAGGAGTCAGTCCCAATCCTTCGTTAACTGGTTTCTCCCACACCATTAAGCGGAGCAAACCCCTGTCTTTAAGTTGATTGTGTAGTCGATGCGATCGCAAACTGGAATTGACACCATATAACTGATTAGCTTGGGTTGCACTGAGAGTACCAGATTGTCCTACACTAAAGCCAAACTGTTGCCAATATTCGATCAGAGCTGCTTCATCCTCTGCTGTTGCACCGATGGCGAGTTCGTATAAACCACTAATGGATGGAGCGTCTTCTTCTGCTGTTGGTAATGATTCATTAGCCATGTTACTTTGAGGGTTTTCCATCTTTTTCTAGGTTATGTCATCAAAGTCAAAGGGCGAAAAGTGAGAAAATTTCTCCCCCTTGTTATAGTGGCGGATTCCGCTAATAATTGGCCAGGCTAAACCCATGGAATTTTCTTTGACAAATTATCTTTTGTATGTATCTTAGCTCAAAGGGGGTTCGCGAAGCGGCTCTTTTGGAGCATCGCATCTACCATCAGCTTACCTTCAGTCCCACCCAAAGAATCCGTTGCGCACTCCACACTGTTAATGCGATTCGGGCAAAGCCCGACGCTGCGCGAACGCATCTACAAGCTTACTCAAGGATCCCACTGACAGAAATCCGTTGCGCAGTCCACTCTGTTTCACTAAAATTCTCCAAGACCGATAATGTCTGCTCGTCAGCCGTCAGCGGTCAGCATATTTTATTCAAAAGCACCTCAACTAGCCTCGCCTACGGCCAATGGCTGATAGCTGATCGCACCTCAAGTAGCGTGCCCGTAGCCCATAGGCTGATAGCTGAACGCGCACGCGTGCGCGTAGCGCATATGCTGACATAACCTCTTTTATTCTACTAGGCGCGCTTACCGAAAAGCTGAATAAGTGAAGGTTTTACAGGATTTTGCTACTATTTACTCCATTTTAAGCGCTACTCTAGTATGCCGAGCCAAAAACTGTCATTACTCTCAACAACGTTTTCCGGAGTTTTACTATTAGTTACTCCATTTCAACCTTTACTCTAGTATGCAGATCCAAAAACCGTCCTTGCTCTCAACTTACCAGACAATATGCTTTGTATCATCAAAATTAAATTGATTAACATTATTGCACTTAAAGGTTGAGTAAAATGCAAGAACGATTTGGTAACCAAACCCATAGTACAGGTTGGATAATTCAGTCTTGGGCGTCTTTTGTTATTTCTGTTTTTGCCATGACTATTGGCATTGCGAATTTGCCAGCAGATAACTGGATCAAAGGCTATTTAGGTATCGGTTTACTTTTCTCTGTTGGCTCTAGCATCAACATCGCGAAAACTACAAGAGATATCCATGAATCCAAAAAATTAACTTCGAAAGTTGAAGAAGCTAGAGTTGAAAAACTACTAACTGACCACAACTCTCTGCATTAATATCAAGTGCATAAGCTATCAGCTATCAGCTATCAGTTATTACCTATAAGCTATCAGTCATTAATCGTAGGGTGGGCAGTGCCTACCAACGTGGTTTGCAAGCTTCATTATCTGTCTGCTGCACTGCCCACCCTACATGAACCTATCAGTAGGGTGGGCAGTGCCTACTATCAGTCATTAATCGTAGGGTGGGCAGTGCCTACCAACGTGGTTTGCAAGCTTCATTATCTGTCTGCTGCACTGCCCACCCTACATGAACCTATCAGTAGGGTGGGCAGTGCCTACCAACGTGGTTTGCAAGCTTCATTATCTGTCTGCTGCACTGCCCACCCTACATGAACCTATCAGCTATCAGCTATCAGCTATCAGCTATCAGCTATCAGTTATCGGCTATTGGCCGTAGGCTAAGCTACACCGAACAGCTTTTGAATAAAATAAGCTGACCACTGATGGCTGACCACTGATGGCTGACCACTGATGGCTGACCGCTGACCGCTAACCGCTGACCACTGACCACTGACCACTGACCACTGACCGCTGACCGCTTAAGCGATTACCTTAAAATCAGAAATCGTCTCAATCCATACCCGTGCTCCACACTTTAGGGGATCATCTGGGCGATACATGACCCGACAAGGGCCATTGACTTCGACAGTATGACCGTAAGTATTGTTAGAGCCTCGTTTTACCGTAATCACTGGATTGCGTTCGCCGCTGTTGTGATTTTGGCGAATCACTTTCTGATTAACGTGGATGACGGCCTTCGTGTAATTTGTACGCTTTGACCAATTCCGCTTCGGTCCGCGAGTACCAGGGGTAACCACGGGCATGCCATCAAATAAAGGAATCACCCAAGTTCTACCGACTTTATAAGCTCCTTTAACTCTGCCCTTGCTCAACAGGAAACGGACGCGAGTGGCAGAGATACCTAGTAATTCAGCAGCTTGTGCGGTAGAAATCATCATGGCGGTAAAACCATTGCTTTAACGATATTGTTATCTTAACACGATGTTTTAGAAGATGCAAGGGAGTGGAGAGGGTGCAAAGGGTTGTAAGCGTGGAAGGTCAGAAAAACTATTGCATTGTTATAACGGGTGATATGGGCTATGTAGTTGATGTGGGAGGTTAGAAAAAACTATTGCAGCGATGCAATTAACTTTGATCCGGTGGGTG
>NZ_JAAHGN010000508.1:0-5232 GCF_010672485.1 Moorena sp. SIO2C4
TTTGTACAAAGATGGCCTTCCTTTGATGAAACGACTAATTCAAGCTCGTTGCTCTATTACTGCTCCTCCTACTCTTCCGATACCTCTCTAAACCTGACCAAACGTCTTTCCAAAAGAGCCACACCCAAAACCTATAACCATCGTTCAACTCCAAGGGGACTCCCGTTATACCCGCGCTTCATGCGCGGGAGACGGGGCGTATAAAGTGCTCCCGCAGGTGACCCAAACAGCCCGGAGACGAAACCTTAAAATAAGGCAGCCTTAATCATGGAGGCGCGCTTTCCATAGGCGAATTAAATTCGCCATGGGTCGCGCCTCAAAGTTTTAACCCTTTTCAGCCAAGCCTCCCAACCATAAAGGCTGCCCCAGCGAGGGATTGCTCGCTGGGGTAACTTCTGACCCTTGGGAATTGGAGACTGGATCTGTTGCGTGTTCTGTAGATTCCCGCTATAATAGTAGTGTCGGGAGCGGGAATACTGAATGATAACTCAAGTTAATAATCTTCGTTTGGACAAGCAACAGTCTGATCCTCTCAGGCAGATGTGTCACTTGAGCAAAAATATGTTCAATGTGGGACTTTATAATGTCCGTCAATACTTTTTTCAAGAACGGAAACATCTACGATACGAAAGTAATTATCACCACTCAAAAGATAATGAAAACTACAAATTATTGCCGACTGATATTGCTCAACAGACCTTAAAGATTGTTGATAGATCCTTTAAGTCTTTCTTTGGTCTGATCAAACTTAAATCTAAGGTCGGTTACCAGAAAAAAGTCAAGATTCCAAATTACCTTCCCAAAGACGGGTACTTCATTCTTGTTATCCCTATAAGGAAGCGTGACTGGAGTAAACTGCCGGAAAAAAACTGGGTATTTACTGTCCCTATGTCTCGCCAGTTCAAAAAAGACTATGGAATAGTTCAGTTTACTATTCCAGAAAGGCTTAGATCTAAAACAGTTAAAGAAATCCGAGTTCTTCCTAAGTAGAACGCTAGGTACTTCGATGTTTGCTATTGCTATGAGGATGACCCTGAAACCCAAGTTGAGCAAACTGGTGAGGTCTTAGGAATAGATTTGGGGCTTGATAATTTTGCTACGTGTGTTAGTACTACTCAGAAGTCATTTATTATTGACGGTAAAAGAATCAAGTCTGAGAATCAGTTCTATAACAAACGCAACGCCAAACTTCAGTCTATTAAGGACTTGCAAGGTATTAAAACCTTAACCAATCGACAGGCTAGGCTATTAAGAAAACGTAATCACAAAATCAGAGATTTTACCAAAAAAGCCGCTAGATATGTTGTAAGTTGGTGCAGACAGAACAAAATCAGCAAGATTGTTATCGGGTACAACCCTGACCTAAAACAGAGGGTCAATATGGGCAAGCGAAACAATCAAAAATTCACCCAAATTCCGATTTATATGTTCAAAGACAAGCTGGAAAGCCTCTGTCAACGGTATGGGATTGAGTTGATCGAACAGGAGGAATCTTACACCAGTAAAGCATCTAGCTTGGATAAAGATGAATTGCCTGTATGGAATGCTGATAACCCCAAAAGTTACACATTCAGTGGGAAAAGAATAAAGCGTGGATTATACCGGACTAGTAAAGGTTGGCTGATCAACGCCGATTGCAACGGAGCATTAAACATAATTCGTAAACATACAAGTAAGCCTGATGATTTTATTGGAGGGTTTAGAGGCTGTTTGGCTCAGCCATTAAGAGTTTTATGCTCTTAAGAATCCCTCACTATAATCGCGTGATTTAGTGAGGGAGTGTCAATCTTAGACTTTTCCAAACCGACGTTCGCGCTGCTGATAAGTAGACAAAGCACGGTGAAACTGTCCACGGTCAAAATCCGGCCATAGGGTATCTGTGATGTAAAGTTCCCCATAAGCCATTTGCCAAAGCAGGAAATTGCTCAAGCGCATTTCCCCACTAGTGCGAATTAGCAAGTCTGGGTCACAGACATTGGCAGTGTAGAGATGGCGTGAAAATAGGGCTTCGTCAATGTCATCTGGTTGGATGTGACCAAGCTGTACCTGAGTAGCAATGGCTCGACAGGCTTGTATAATTTCCTGGCGTGCTCCGTAGTTAGTAGCCACAGTAAACTGAATGCCAGTATTATTGAGAGTTTCATTCATAGAGTGCTCAATTTGTGCTTGCAACGATTGCGGTAAGGCGGTCAAATTTCCCACAAACTGAATCCGAACATTCTCCTCCATCATTTCTTGAAGTTCTCTAGCCAAAACCCGCTCAAACAAGGTCATCAGAAACTCCACCTCTTCTAAGGGGCGTCCCCAGTTTTCTGTAGAAAATGCATAGGCGGTCAGGGCTTTGATTCCCCAATCATCACAACAACGAAGTAGTTTTTTGAGAGCCTCCACCCCTTGCCGATGTCCTATAACCCGAGGTAGTCCTCGGCGTTTTGCCCAGCGACCATTGCCATCCATAATCACTGCCACATGCCTAGGCAAACGGTCTGGTGAAAGGTCGCTTGGTAATTTGTTTAGGATAGTTTGCATAGCAGTTATTTTTTCTCTTGAGACGTTGATGATGGAAGACGGAGGAAACGTGAAACTAGCACCCGTCCCTGGGACTTGAATTGGCGACCTAGGTTGCGTAGACCTGGAGCAACTACCTCACGATCCACGACTGGGGAAAATCGTTCCTCTAGCAATTGTTTGAGTTTTGTGCTAGTTAGTGGTCGGTACAATCCTCCTTTTTCCGCCAAAGAAATTGAACCCGTCTCTTCAGATACAACAATACAAAGGCAATTTTCGACACGTTCTGTAATTCCCATCGCAGCCCGATGGCGGGTCCCCAGCTTCCGAGAGGCTGTGCGCTCAGAAAGAGGCAAAATTACCCCCGCAGCTACAACCCGAGAGCCACGAATTAATACCGCTCCATCGTGTAACAACGTAGTTGTTTGGAAAATGGTTTGCAGTAGTTCTTTAGAAATTTCAGCATTTAGCTGAACACCCGGTACAGAAACATCCCGCTCATCAATTGGACCATTAGTTTCTAAAGTTATCAAAGCGCCAACTCGATTTTGAGACAACTCTTTGACCGCGTCTACGATTTCATTGATTACACTGTCAGGCTTAGGAGTGGGACGTCGTTGTCCTTGAAACAACTGCACAATCTCTCCTCTACCTAACTGTTCAAGAAATCGACGAAACTCTGATTGGAAGATGACAGCCATTGCCACAGCTGAGCCAACCACCAACTTTTCTAGCACAAAACTCAATAGCGTCAACCCTAACCTATTACTTACTGCTGCGGCTAACATCAGGACAATTAGCCCTCGAACCATCCATAATGTGCGGCGCTCCCCAATGATGAGGAGCACAAGATAAGTAAGGGCTAGAACCAACCCAACATCGATGCTGTGAAGCAACAATGACTGAGCCCAGCTATGGTCAGTAACAGGACCCGGCAACGGAGGCATTGAACGTTCAGGAAAGAATTAAGGATGGAGATGGAGTCGAACTGGCTTGATTTTAGCGTCAGCCAAGTGATTAGCTCTTAAAAAGTTAATGGTTAATGGTTAATGGTTAATGATTGGCGGTTACCCAAAAGTCAACCACCAACAACCAACAACCAATAGCTTTTAGCTTTTAGCTTTTAGCTTTTAGCTAATTTCTGCTCTGGGTCTGAGTCGTTCGGGCAAACGATCTAGGCGAATTAAATCTTGGTAAGTTTCCCGCTGCACAATCACTTGGGCTTCTCCGTCCTTGACTAAAACTGCTGCTGGTCTGGGTAACCGATTGTAATTAGATGCCATGCTGTAATTGTAGGCACCAGTAGCCATTACCACCAAAATATCTCCTGGCTGAGTTTGAGGTAGGGTGGCATCTTTAATCAGAATGTCCCCTGATTCACAATGTTTACCAGCAATTGTGATTTTTTCGGTCAGGGGAGCTGACATCCGGTTGGCAACGACAGAGCGATAAACGGATTGGTAGGTAATGGGACGCGGATTATCTGACATACCTCCATCAACTGTCAAGTAAGTCCGGATTTCGGGGATGACTTTAGAACTACCCAAAGTGTAGGCGGTGACACAGGCTGGACCAACAATGGAACGCCCGGGTTCCGATAGCAGTTTCGGTAGGACGAGTTGCCGAGAAGTGCAAGCAGCAACAACGGAGTCACAGACTCCCTTGACCCAATCATCAATACTAGGGGGGTCATCGGATTCTAGATAACAAATCCCTAAGCCTCCTCCTACATTTATCTCTTGTACTGGCAAATCGTAGTCAGCCGCTTTAACAATACACTCCACTAGCACTTTCGCCAGATCTTGATGGGGTTGCCTCTCAAAAATCTGAGAGCCAATGTGGGCGTGTAAACCAACAAAGTTGAGGGTTGGGTGTTGGCTGATAAAGGTAAAAACTTGATCCCAGGTATCGGGATCAAAGCCAAACTTACTGTCTAGGTGACCAGTGCGGATGTAATCGTGGGTGTGACACTCGATCCCTGGGGTCAAGCGAATCATGATCCGGATATTCTCTTGTGGTAAAGAAGCCAGGGATTTTAACTCCAGCCAGTTATCCACTACGATGGTGCAGCCACTCTCGGTAGCTAGTTCCAGTTCACTGGTAGATTTATTATTGCCATGGAAATAGAGTTTGTCAGCACTAACACCAGCTTGTAGAGCAGTGTAGAGTTCACCACCAGAAACCACATCGATTCCGAGGCTTTCAGAGTTTGCGATCGCACAAATTGCTAAACAATTCCAGGCTTTAGAAGCGTAGAGAACCAGGGATTCTCCGGGGTAGTAGTTAGCAAAGGCTTCCCGATACTGATGGCAAGCAGTTCTAAAGGTTACTTCGTCCACAATGTAAAGGGGGGAGCCAAATTGCTCGACTAGAGTCGTCACATCGCAACCACCAATTTCCAAGCAGTCACGGCTGTTGACTTTGGCGGTTAGAGGTAGCAGTTGCTGATTCGGTGAGGGGTTTGATCCACCATTGTTTGAGTCTGGAGTGATAGATGAATCGAGATACTGAAGCCCTGAATTGTGAACCTCAATGGGTTGAGTCGATAGCATTATGTAATTATTTTCCTGATTTTGCTTTACAGTTGGAACTTGCGTCTCGTTAATCAGTGTACAATTGAAGGCTGTGACTGTCTTAAAACTTAAACCCCTCAAAGCAGAGCACCTAAGTGCCGCAGTGGAACTAGATCAGCTGTGTTTTGGTGGACTTTGGACTCGGTCGGGT
>NZ_JAAHGN010000509.1:0-5226 GCF_010672485.1 Moorena sp. SIO2C4
TGGAAGTAGCGATGTCAGCAAAACTCTTATTGGTAGACGACGAACCAGGAGTAAGGGAAGCGGTCAAGGAGTATTTGGCAGAATTTGGTTTTACTGTACAGGTTGCCAGCAATGCTAATGATGCTTGGCAGATGTTACAGCAAAACACACCCGAGCTAGTAATTTCTGACATCATGATGCCTAAAGTAGATGGGTATCAATTTCTACAGCAGCTTCGAGATGACCCCCGTTTTAAAGCACTGCCAGTAGTGTTTCTGACCGCCCGTGGCATGACCTCAGATCGAATTCAGGGTTATCAGGCCGGTTGTGATGCTTACCTACCGAAGCCCTTTGATCCAGATGAATTAGTCGCTATTGTTCAAAACCTCTTGGAGCGTCGCGCTGCTAGCTCTGAAGATAGTGTAGGCAGTACAGAGCTTGAGAAGATAGCGAAGCAGGTGGCTGAAATTCGCGCAATGTTAGACCAGAAGAATGGAATTGTCCAAACTCCACCACCCTTGCGCATTGATTTTACAGCTAGAGAGCAGAGTGTATTAGATTTGGTTGCCCAAGGGCTAATGAATAAAGAAATTGCCCGACGTTTAGAGACTAGTGTTCGTAATGTTGAGAAATACGTCAGTCGTCTGTTTAGCAAAACCGGAACTAATAGCCGTACCGAGTTAGTTCGCTATGCTCTAGAACATGGTTTAACTAAGTGAAGGTTTAGCCTATCCTTAGGAAGAGCACAAACAGGATTGTCCATCGTGGGATGGGCTTAGGCACGCTTCGGAATATGCGATCGCATATTGTTTAGGAGTGTGGGCAAATCCGAATGCAGTTAAACCAAGGAATTAAATAGGTATTTTGAAGTGCGGAATGTAGGTTCTAGGTTTTTTAGGGGTTGGCAGAGTATTTTTGAAATTGTTAAGATCCATTAAAGACCTGTCAAATAGTTGGCGTTGCTGAATTAAGGAATGAATGCGCGATCATCTGGTGAAAGTTAAAGCCCCCGTTGGTCCCCCAATTCTGGGGGACTTTTAGAGTTTTGTTCCCCCCAGAATTGGGGGGCTAGGGGGGCTAAACCATACCCAGAATCAGCAACACCAAATAGTTTGCTATAAATAACATAATCGGGTGTTTAAATATTAAATTCAGGAGCATCTCAGTGAAGTTAATTTCGGTTTTTAACAATAAAGGTGGTGTGGGTAAAACAACTCTTACATATCATTTAGCCTGCGCTTTAGCAGAACTTGGTAAAAAAGTTTTAATGCTTGATTTAGACCCTCAATGTAATTTAACTATTTATGGATTAGATTCAGAAAATTTACATAAAATTTGGCAGGATGAAGATGGATTCATTGATGATTTCAATGCGACCCGTAAGAAATTTGAAGATTCAGATTTTGAATCTTTTAATAGAAATCACAGAACAATTCATTATATTCTTAAGCCTATAGAGGATGGCATAAGCGAGCCACAATCTCTTCCTCGTCCAATTGAAGTAGCTACAAACCTAGATTTAATTCCAGGTCGTCTAACCCTACATATGTACGAAAATAAAATTGCCGAACGCTGGGCTGGTTTATATAGCGGAGAACCACTCTCAATTAGAACCATAACTCAAATTAGAGCTATAGCTCGTAGATATGCTTCCGAAAGTAAATATGACTTTATAATTGTGGATACATCTCCAAGTTTAGGAGCTTTAAATAAGGTAATTATATCTACAGTTGATGGTTTTTTAGTGCCTTGTTTTCCTGATATGTTTTCTTTGTATGGAATTAGAAATATTGGTAAATCTTTACTTGAATGGAAAAAAGATTTTGATACTATTTATACCCTTATTTCTAGTGAAAAAAGAAATGAATTTCCAGAAAGGTTTGTGAGCTTTCTGGGATTTACTATATACAATGCCAAAAAATATTCAGGTCGTACAACCCTCAATCTTGCTCAAGCTGCTTATAATTATGCAAATCGTATCCCTCAAACAGTTAGGGATTATATCAGTTCTGAAGTTCGTCAACACTTAGATGACGAGATGATTGATAATCCGATTGGCGATCAAGAAGTTATGCATACACATAATACATTACCTTCAATGGCTCAAAAGTATAGAGTTCCAATTTGGAAAGTTCCTGATGTAACTAATCTCGAAGGAACAGACAGAAATACAATTATAGGTAATCAAGCAATTTACAAGGCAACAAAAAATGCTTATAAAGTTTTTACTGAAGACTTGCTAAGGAGGATAAATCGTTTGAACACTAATCCTGAAGTGTAACGAAATGCAATCATAAATACCTCGACCCACAATCATCGGAATTGTGAGTCGAAATTATGGCAACTGAGACTGCAACCATAATTTCTCAGCCCAAATTATTTTCAACCATAATCCCCCTCTTAACATTCTTTAAAAACGTGTTCAAAAATACACTTATCTCGGCTGTTGCGTTTGATGACACAAACCCTAGATTGACTCGATTACCTGGCGATACCACTTTTGATTCCTTATTTTTTTGACTTCAAAACTCAAACGTTTAATTCAGACAATACTTTCACCATTAGACTGAGTCTTGCGACCAGCTTCTCTTAAACTAGAGCCACTACATTGAGCGATCGCACTAGCCTCATCCCCAATTATAGGAAATTCACCACGGACAACGGCTGTAGGTTCATCTATCTTCTCTGGTAGGTTTTGTGTAGCTGAAGTGCTAGCTATGTCCGAGTGAGCTAGCTTTAGCGTTCATTGCTCCTAGCAAGCTTGCTGAGATCCGGAAGTTGACTTAAACCCGATTATCCTTTTACATGATTGACATTCCCCGCTCTAAAGCGACGGGTGCGCCTTCATGATAGGGTTTCACCCAGAACTGCATCATCAAGACAGGGATTGAGGACAACAGAAGAAAAAATATCCCTTGACCAATAAATTCCTCAAGCACGCTTATATCCCCGGGATGAATCACGGGGGCTAATGCCATCACGTTCGTCAGTTCCAATAAAATCATATTCCCTTCGGCTAAAGAGCAAACTAGATCACACTTTAGTCAGTATTAACTTAAGTAAAGTTACGTTAAGATACTTTGCATTTTTTTATCAACCTTGGCAAAAGTTTGTTATCGTTCATTATCGGCATACATAACTTTAAGAAAGGACAACAGACATGAAGACTTCTCAAACTCCCAACCATTTGGGTCAATCAGTGGCTTTAGGTCTTGTTTTGGTGGTAGCCAGTGTTGGTATTTTCATCCTGATGATGGTCCAAAGTGGTGCTTTGCAGTCTTAATGATCGTTATCGAGTCTGGGAGCTTGAGGGGAAAAGAATACCCTATCCCTCTACAGGGTAGGGTATTCTTTTCCCCTCAAACAAATGCTTACGGTAGTACGCCAGTTTTTCCTAGCGCTTCTAAATTCTAAATATTGCGATAAAGTTAAACCAGTTTTAGCCGCCATCTGTTTTAATCCATTATGGTTGGCAGGCTATGCGTAAAAGGGTTAAAACTTTTGGATTAAGGCTACCTTACTGTAGGATTCGGCTCCAGCCTTTATGGGTGATTGGTTTTGCATAAAAGGTTTAAGTCTTTTGTAATAAGGCTCCACTATCTAAGATTTCGTTTCCGGAGAAAAAGGTCGATGCCATGCAATTGGGTTACGCTTACAAATTAATTCCGAATCGAACACAAGAAGCTACCATGAACCGATGGTTAGAAATGCTTTTGGCTCAGTACAATTACTTGTTGAGAGATAGAAGCGAGTCTTATGAACAAGTTAAATCACCGAAAATGGGAGATTACTGTGACTTAAAAACTCGTGGAGAGGCGTGCCCATTAACTTGCTCGGTAAATAAGTCAACATCGATCGGATATCCCTGGAAAAAGAGTCAGAAAAACCCTCGAAGAAGTACTTACGAGATTCAAAGTTCAACTCTCCCTACCCTCAAGAAAGAGCGTCCTTGGTACAAAGGGATCAATTCAACTGTTTTGCAACAAATGTTGAGACAGTTAGATGTAGCTTTTTCTAAGTTTTTCAAAGGAGAAGCAAAATATCCCAAACCTAAAAGACGTTCTCGTTTTCGTAGCTTTAAGTACTCACCAGGGCAAGTAAAACTAGATTGCCATAAAATCTACTTGCCAGGTATAGGATGGATGCGTTTTCATAATTCCCGTCCTATTCCAAATGGTTTTACTATGAAGTCCGTGACCGTTCGCCGGAAATCGCGAGGGTGGTTTGTTAGTATCCAGATCGAAGATAAATCCCTACCGTTACCCCCGGTAAAAGCTGCTAATGAAATTACCCCCTGTCGTGTTAAGGGATGTGATATAGGAATTAGAAAGCTTGTTAGTGTTTCTAATGGGGAAACTATTCAGAACCCAGCCAATACCAAGAAATATAAACGTCAATCTAGGCGTTTAAGATTAAGACAGCGATCTGCAAGTCGGAAAAGAAAAGGCTCAAATAATCGTAAAAAGTCATTTAGCAGAGTAGCTTCGTTGCACGATTGGATTACTAACAGTCGTTCTGCATATCATTGGGAAACGGCTAAGAAGCTAACCGACGGAGCAGATGCCCTTGTGTTTGAGGATTTAAACATAAAAGGGATGAAATCCCGTTGTAAGCCAAAACCCAATGAAAATGGTGGCTACGATTACAACGGACAATCGGCTAAAAGAGGTCTTAATCGTGTAATTTCTGATGCTGCCTGGGGTGAATTAGTAAAAAAGGTTGAAGTCGTGGCTGCAAAGTCAGGCATACCTGTGATCAAAGTCAATCCCAGAAATACATCTCAACAATGCCCAAGATGCCATCATGTTAGTGCAGACAATCGAAATGGTGAAAAGTTTGTTTGCACTGAGTGCGAGTATCACGATGATGCTGATGTGAATGGAGCAGTCAACATCAAGAACAAGGGTCTCAAAAAACTGGGCATTGACCCTGCCCAGCTACCTTCGGTGCGAGGGAAAGTCACGCCCACGGAGCTAACAGCCGTCTAGGTTGTGCCTGGGAATCCCCGTCCTCTTAGGTTGGGGAAGTTCAAGGATCAGGCTTGCCATCTCTGGTTCAACTTTCCATGAAACTCAAGAACCCCACCTATAGCGCTATAAGTGGGGCATAAATAAGACATCTAGTGCGGCTCGTTTTAGCTAGGAGCCTCTAGAAACTAGAGGGGTATGAGCTAAGGGATTCGCGGGATAACCCCCGAAATCCTAACTATTTCTTGGATGGTGGTGAAAACCCACCCCTTGAGGAGAC
>NZ_JAAHGN010000051.1:0-16026 GCF_010672485.1 Moorena sp. SIO2C4
TCTGGACTCCATTTCACCAATGAGCTATTGGAAAACTGCCGCCAACGGGGAATTCGGCTAGGGTATATCACCCTACACGTGGGGGTTGGTACATTTCGACCTGTAGAAGTGGAGGATATTACCGAACACGACATGCACGGAGAGTGGTTAGAAGTCCCCCAATCAACTGTGGAGCAAATTCAGGAAACTAGAGCAACGGGAGGTCGAGTTATTGCCGTAGGCACAACGGTAGTCCGTGCTCTAGAGGGAGCTGTTGTGGATGGGGAATTACAACCCTATTGTGGTAAGACTAACTTATTTATCTACCCAGGTTATCAGTGGCAGGTAGTGGAGGGATTGATTACCAATTTCCACTTACCTCGGTCGAGTTTATTAATGTTAGTTAGCGCCATGGTAGGTAGGGAGCGGTTACTGACCTTGTACCAGGATGCGATCGCTCAGGGTTATCGCTTTTATTCCTTTGGTGATGCGATGTTAATTTTGCCAGAAGCTAGAGATGTTCCCAGGGAACAGGGAATAGGGAATAGGGAATAGGGAATAGGGAATAGGGAGTAGGGAGTAGGGAATGGGGAAGAGGTAAAAAATCCTGTGTACCTGGTTACTATCAGAAACGCTATAAACAATAATTTAATTTTGAACTTCCGTACCAGATTTTTAGCCAAAAAGATAGATCCAAGCGCTGGGTTTTTTCCCAAATTTCAACGATACCGTAGCTATGGGCGTTAAATTTGAGTAGGTAATGCGATCGCTATGTCTAAAACCATGACCTCTGCTGTTGTACCTGATACTCCTTTACTGCCAACTCAGTATGACCTTCCCTGTGATGACGGTATTCCGATGGAAACTGAACGACATAAACTCCAGATGCAATTGCTGATTGATCCGTTATTGCCGTGGTTAGCCCAGCGGGAAGATGGCTATGTGGGCGGTAATATGTTTCTTCATTTCAGTGAAGCACAACTTAAAAATCAAGACTTCCGAGGTCCAGATGTCTTTGTAGTGCTTGGAGTTCCCAAAGGCGAACGACTTAGTTGGGTAGTTTGGGAAGAAGGTAAAGCACCTGATGTGATCATTGAATTAATTTCTGACAGTACAGCCAAGACCGATAAAACTACCAAAAAGCTAGTTTATCAAGACCAAGTTAGAGTACCAGAGTATTTTTGGTACGACCCGTTTAATCCAAAGGATTTTGCCGGATTTAGCTTAGACAATGGAGTCTATCAACCTTTAAGTGAAGATGAACAGGAGCGACTAGTTAGCGAAATATTAGGGTTAGCCTTAGTGCGTTGGTCAGGCTTTTACAAGGATGTGGAGGCCACTTGGCTGCGTTGGGCTACTTTGGAGGGAATTGTGCTACCTACTCCTGAAGAAAATGCGGCGATCGCTCAAGAACAAGCGGCGATCGCTCAAGAACAAGCGGCGATCGCTCAAGAAAGGGCTGAAAAACTGGCTGCTCGCTTACGAGCAATGGGAGTGAATCCAGATCAAGTTTGAAGAATAAGAATTAATAATTCTCTAAGCATTCAGCGGTCAGCGGTCAGCGGTCAGCCGTCAGTCTTTAGCTGATAGTTGAGAGCCTTTAACTGATAGCTGATAGCTGATAGCTGATAACTGACAGTAAAACCAACGTTTGCCTCTTGCCTCTTGCCTATCTTTTAAGAATTAGTATTAGCTGGCGTCAACTGTAAATATAAACAAGGAATCACCAGCAAAGCACTCAAGGTTGAGGCACATAAACCGAAGATAATTGCCATACACAACGGAAACCAAATGGGATCACTTAGTGCTAAAGGAATCAAACCAACCATGGTGGTAATACTGGTGGTGAGTACCGGGCGCAGTCGGTCAGAAGCACCATGAGCTGCAGCTTGTCGCACTTTCATTCCACTTGAACGATGCTTGTTCATGGTTTCTACGATCACGATGGAATCATTAACTACAATCCCCACTAGAGAAATAATCCCAATCATGCTAGGAAACGAAAGGGGTATCCCGAGCAAAGAGAAACCACTAAAAGTGCCAATCAAAGCAAAGGGGATAGAGAGCATAATAATGAAAGGCTGGCTGAAAGAGCCAAATTGCAGCACCAGTACCGAAAAAACTAAGAAAAGTGATACATAGGACATGTTAACTGCGGAACCAAAGGTCTCACTTTGAGTTTCAGCCTGTCCGCCAAATTTGTAATCATAACCTGGAGACCATGTTTTCTTCATTTGCTCTAATTTTGGCTGTAACTCTGCCAAAATCTCTCCAGGAGTGCGACCTTTAGCTTTAGAATAAACAGTAACTGTGCGTTCGGTATCTGTATGGGTAATCGATAGGGGAGCCATGCTCTGCTCAATATCCAATATCGCCTCTCCCGATATTGCTCCGTGGTCTGATGAAAACAGTTGAATCATTCTCAACTCATCACGACGAGTGGGACCACCTACAGCGCCATTGCGGGAGGGCCACGCAGTACTCAGGCGAATTTCTAAGTCGTCTTTTCCTGCTCTAATGGCAGAGTCTGT
Organism: Moorena sp. SIO2C4; assembly: GCF_010672485.1. Lineage (NCBI taxonomy): Bacteria > Bacillati > Cyanobacteriota > Cyanophyceae > Coleofasciculales > Coleofasciculaceae > Moorena > Moorena sp. SIO2C4. The sequence continues at coordinate 2,511 of NZ_JAAHGN010000051.1, forward strand.
AATCTCGTTATCGGTCATAATGTAGCGTCCCTGCAGGGCTAGGTCATTTTCACTGATGCCATAAAAATCCATAGCTTCCCGTTTGGGTCGAAGTTTGATATCGTTGCGCAAGTCTCCCAAGCCATCACGGACATCTTCAGTCCCATCAATCTGGCGCAGTGCTAATTGGACTTCACCGGAAATCTGCCGCAGTGTGTTCATGTCATTGCCTTTTAGCTCAATGGCAATCGGGTCTCCGCCTTCACCAGTACCAGGAACATTGATGACTAGGGATGCTCCAGGATAATTACGGATGGCCTGATTCAGTTCTGTTCGCAAGTCATCTATATAGTCATAGGAGAACTGGTCGCGCTCGTTTTTTTTGGTAAATAGTGCTGAGAAACCTAGTAAATAGTTATCCTGTGTCGGCTTAAGACCACTCTCTGCCACTAAAGCACTTTTTTGACCAACTAATTTGGTGACACTTTCAAAATAATCCTTGGAACGCAAAATTTCTCCTAAATCATCTGCCACTTGTTGAGACTTTGCCAAGGTGGCTGTGGGGGGTAATTCCACATTGATACTGATGGGGCGGGTGTCAGCATCAGGAAAAAGCGTTCCTGGTAATTGCGCAACCGCAACCAAAGAGGTAATAAAAATAACTACAGTTCCGACAATCCAAGCACCAGCTATTGCTCGGTTACGTACTGTAAACTTGAGACTCCAGTTTTTAAACCATTCAGAGGCGGATTCGGTTAGTTTATCAATGCGGGTTTTTTGAATCCGGCCTTTAACATTACCTAACACAAAGCGAGACAAGGGTATATCGATTAATAAAGCGATCGCATAACTGAGCAACAGACAGATAATTGCTGTGATGGGCATCAACCGTACAAACTTGCCCATCGTGCCACTAATTACCAGCAGGGGTGCCATAGCTAGAATGGTTGTGAGCTGACCGGAAAACGCTGGTGCTGCATAGGTTTTCACAGTCTTAAGGGCTGCCTGATTAAAGGTTAACCCCTCCACAAACAGTGCATCATGCATCCCCTCCATCATTAAGATGAATACATCCACCAGCAATCCTAGTGCTATGACCATCCCATATAAGATCATATTGTTAAGGGTGTACCCACTAAGCCAGAGCAGAAATATAGCTCCGAGAAAGGTTAAAGGAATCGATAACCCTGCAATTATGGCTTCTCGCCAGGTCAGGGCAATGAACAAGATGATAAAAACACCAATAACTGCCTGAATCACATTACTGATCAGGTTATTCTGCTCATCGTGAATCTGTTCGTCCTGCCTGTAGGTAATCCGATAATCCATCCCAAAAGGCCAGACATTGAGGTCTTGCTTGAGAGACTCCAGTTCTTCTAAGGTTTTTTCGATGACCTTAATTGAGTCAGACCCTGGTACTTTCACTACATCCATGCTGACGGTGGGTTCAAACTCAGAACCCTGCCAACTAATGAAGGCACGAGTCTTTTCCCTTTCCAAATCCCGACGTACTAAGGCAACTTCATCGAGGCGCACTACCCTACCATCAGCACCACCCAAACGAGTGATAGGCAAGCTACGTAAATCTTCCAAGGTACGAAACCTACCGTACAATCGTACCTGAGCCCCAATCTGTTCATTTTCAATCTGGTCCCAGGGCATATCCTGGTTAGCAACTCTGAGGCGGTCACTTACTGTTGTTGGGGAAATCCCCAAAGTAATCATGCGGCTGGGGATAAGTTGGACATTGATAACTTCTTTCCGTTGTCCTGCTACATTAACCTCCCGTACACCCGAGACTTTTTCGAGTCTTTCTTGAATATCTTCCGCCGCCCGACTGAACACCGCCGGATCGAGATTACCATATAAAGCAATCGAGAAAATTGGGACATCTTGGGCAGAGATTTGCTCTATATTGGGTTGCTCAGCCTCTGAATTAATCTCCGGTTCAGCATCATCCACTTTTTGCCGCAGCAGTGCCATCGACTCCTGAACATTGGCATTAGCTTGAAATTCCACTAATATCTGGGAGAAACCGTTGAAAGAAGCACTCTCAACTTTCTTCAATCCCTTTAGGGATTTGAGTTCTTTTTCAATTTTATCTGTGACTTGAGTTTCTATGCTTTCTGGGTCAGCCCCTGCCCAACTAGTAGTCACTATCGCCATGGGAATTTCCACATCTGGATCGGCTTCTTTGACCATCGACTGATAACCCATCAATCCACCCAAGGTTAGCAAAACGATCAAGAGAATACCAAATACTGTTTTCAGGAAAAAGAATTTAGCTAAACCTGAGGCTCGGTTAACATCAGGCACATCATGGCCATCATGCCCATTATGATGTAATTTATCCTGTAAACCCTCAGGTTTATAGTTGGATGAAACCAGCTTACTACTCATCAATTACCTACCAAAGGAAAACGTCATCTGACCAATTACAAACTTTCCAAATTGCTAGTCAATTACTTCAACTGGTGTGCCATCAACTAAGCGATTTAGTCCTTCTGTGACAACTAAATCCCCAGGTTCAACACCACTTTTAATTTCTTGCATAGAAATCCCCTTAATACCCTCTGTAACCGGACGCAGTTTGACGACGTTTTCTTGTTGATTTACAACAAATACATAGGGTTTCTGGTCTCGGTAGACAATTGCATTACTAGGAACACTTAGGGCTGTGGGGTTTTCTTCTACAGCGATCCAAAGAGAAACTCGCTCCCCATCCAGTAAATTCTTACTTCCTTGGTACAGGCGGATGGTCACGTTTACAGAACGCTCACCAGGGTTAACCGAAGGACTGACTGAAAAAATTGTGCCTCGGGCTTTAGCAAGGCGAAACAATTCCTGTTGGGTCATGCCTCTACTAGAGGCAGTACTCATGTCTTGATCTAACACCACATAAGCTGATTGACCGGGTTGCACCAATGGGCCATAAAAGGTGGGTAGTTCTACAAGAACTTCATAAGCGCTAGGGTCATTGACAATGATAGGCACTGAATCGACTACAGTCTGATAATCACCAGTGTTTAAACTGTTTAAAATTTGGGTTGTCCAGAAGTCTCCCTCTCGGATATTAAGGTGGGCTACAATACCATCAAAGGGTGCTACAATCTCCGTATCTTCTAAACTAATGGTAGAGCGAGTTTGCCCAGCCTTGGCTGAAGAAATCTGGGCTTGAGTAGCAGTTAATTGTGACTGGGCAGATGTTAACTGACTTTCAGAGGCTTTGACATTGCTCAAGGCAGCATTAACCTGAGCTTGTGCTGCTCTGACTTGGGATTGAGCATCCTCGGCTCTATTTCTGTAGACATCAACATCACTCTCTGAGATTACACCGGAATCGAAAAGTTCTAGACGGCGTTTGAATTCAGATATCGCTAAATCAAAATCATTTTTTGCTACTTCAAACTCGGCTTGGGCGCTGAGTACTTGTGCTTTGGATTGTTCTACATTTGCTTGAGCTTGAGACAAGTTGGCTTGTGCTGTTACCCGTTGGGTTTGAGCTTCAGCAGTTTGGGCTTGAGCTTGTGCCAGCTCTGCTTGCAGTCTGCGGTCATCTAATTTTGCTAGTAATTCACCCTTTTTGACAAAATCTCCCTCTCGCAGATCCCGTCCATTAACTTTTTTGAGATAGGTGATAGTTCCTGAAGTTTGGAAGGTCAGGTGTTTGCCTCGCACTGCTGAAACGAAACCATTGCCAAAAACTAACTGTTGCAGTGGATAAATTTTGACTGGGGTGGCTCGTACAGGTAACCGGTTAGGTTCAGCTGGGGCTGCTGTGATGGTGTTTTGTGATACCTCGGGATTAGGTTGGGACTGTTTGAAAGCGATCGCACCCAATGCTATAATACCGATACCTAGCAACAGAAAAGGCCACATCGGTCGCTTTTTACGGGAGGGATTGGCGGGGGTATTGGTTGCTTCCCTGGCAGCTTCCGTTTCTACTTCGGGTAATGGGTCTTGTGGTTGCTGTTCAACCCCTTGATCAATGTGTTCCTGAATTGGTTGAGGTGAGGACAAGTGCTTTTGAGGCAAAGGATTTGATTTCATTGTTTATTTCCTGTAGCGTCAAGTCTTAAGTACTTTTGAGTTGCACAGTATGGGGTTAGTTACCCTATATAAAGGATATCGCCTGTAACCAAGGAGTTTGTTTCTAGAGAAATGCCACAGGGGCAATCAGAACGAGCAGAAACTCATAATATATCAGTTGGAGCAACCCTGCCATCAACCGGTGGTATAGGATTACCGGAAGTTTTGTCAAGTATACAGCTTCAAAACCTGTGTTGAAATCAGGATAAGCACCAAAACCGAGGGATCAGATTATTGTATTAAGGGAGTAGGGAATCGGGAATCGGAAGCGCTTAGCCCTCTATAGCAATCCTAAATCATTGTCTTGATGCAGTCGCTCATGGGGGAAACCCCCTGTTCCCTTGCTGCATCGCTTGTAAAATCACTGCACTTTTTAAAAACTAGCTCCAACTCCTGTCTCATCTGCCTTCTGCCATTCCCCTCCTGGGAGGGGTTAGGGGTGGGTGCCTTCTGCCTTAAAGCAGACCATTTATTTCACGAATCAGATCGGATTGCTATATAGGCTTTCAGCTGTACGCCAGACGGGATAAATTAATGGCTGCATTTAAATATTGGTCAATTTGTTGACAAATCACAAATCACAAATCATAAATCATAAATCATAAATTAACCCCACCAGTGTTTTAAACCAGTGGGGTTTGCTGAGGATTAATTCAAACTAATTACAACGATTCAATTCCTTGATTCAAAAGGTGAATTCTGAGAAATTGATAGCTGAATGCTTACCTTCACCAGACTTAAACATACGATCACTATTTCGGCTCTTTGCAAATAATGTATTGATGTTGGTGGTCAGTGAAATAGCTCCACATGCGGCGCATGTCGTTAGTCGGAGTGTTAAACTTAACATCGATATCATTCACTCCAGTGACATACCAGCCTGACCATGAACCATTGAACCAACGAATTTTATAGGCAACAACATCACCCCCCAAAAGCTTATTGTCGATCTCAGTATTTAGTCCTTGAGCCCATCCTATATCTCTTCCTATTGGAAGTAGAGGCGATTGGTCAGATCCTACCAATTTACAAACTGCTTGAGTGCCAAGTTCATGGTGGATGCAGTCACGTCCACGACAGTTATTAGCTGCAAAAGACGGCTCGCCTGGCAACATGGTTATTGCTGTAAGAACCAAATAATTTAAACCGATCAAGAAACTCTGTTTTAGCTTACTCATGATTCTAGTTTGCTGTTTACTTCAATTAGAAAATCAGGGTTCAAATTGGGTGAAAAATATCACCAACGCTTAACTATTATCTTTGCTAGTCTTTGCTAGAACTATTTGGGTTTGGAAAAATTACTTAATAAGTCAGATCATATAAACATCAAGGGGCTCAAATCAATTAATTCTAAAATCTAGAGCCTCTTAATACGCAAGCACCATGATCTGACACATCCAAGCCAACTAGTTTAAGCATGGATGTAACTAATCAGAAAAATCGCTACGAACTCAAGCAGCGCTCTCTCAAGATAGAGTTCATTGTTGATTATTATCCCCAGAGGGAGGTCTTTTCTTTTACTGCTTTAGGTTGGTAGCTATGACAAGAACGATTTAACGTTGATGACTGATTTATTTACCAATAATAATATTACATATAAATCTGGAAAAATTGAGCTAATCCAAGTAAAATTTACTCAATCTTTAAAATAATCAAGTTTTAATGAAAAATTCTTTGATAAGAGATAATTCAGTCAATATAGCATTTACCAATAGGTCATAAACAATATTGCTGTGTCTTGATGCAGTCGGTCATGGGGGTTCCCCCCATGACCGCGCTGCATCGCTTTCTGATAACATCAAAAACTATTCGGAGCTCTTTCCTACTGGGTGCATCTCAGTTTTGCAATTAGGCAAAAATTCGGGCGAAAATTTCTACACTCCCCGCGCCCGGGCCCCACACTCCCCGCGCCCGGGCCCCACACTTCCGATCTTTTTTACAAATATGAGATGCACCCTTCCTACTCTTCCCTGTTCTCTGTTTCCTGTTCCCTATATTGATGCAGTCCTATGTTTACATCTCAAATAAAAACGCTATACTTGGGTTCCCTAAGATGCATTTAAATTTCCACCTCAAGTAGCGTGACCTACGGTCAATCGCGTAGCTTGGCCAACGGCCAATCGTTCCCGTAGCGTGACCAACGGTCAATCCACTTGTGAAAAAGCCGGTCTACCCTCTGACCATCTCCCCATCTCCCCAAAGCGCCCCTATTCACAATTTAAATGTGTGAATAAGGGCTGTTCCATTATTGATGTTGACAGAATAGGACTTAGAAACTGTTTATAAACTAAATCTTAAGACAACTGAAATCGCTGACTATTGGTGGGTTACGGCGGACAGTTCTTTTAATCCGAAGTTACCGACTCCCGACTCCCTCGGTGCGCTTGACCCGTAATTTAATTACGGGTCAAGCGCACCGCTCCCGACTCCCTGATAAACCAAAGCGAAGACTACAGTAGGGTGCGTTATTAGCCCACCCTACTGTTGGTTTTATGCTGACGCTTAACCCTCAACCGTCAACCCTCAACCCTTAGACCAAACTTGGTAAAGGAATGGTCAAATGGGGATACAGAGGAAAGCGATCGCATAACTGTGCCACACGCTGGCGACATTGAGTTGCCACTTGCTCATCCTCTCGATTCAGTAAGCGATCGGCAATAATATTACCAATCTCAGTAAATTCTGCCACTCCCATGCCTCGGGTAGTCATGGCGGGGGAACCTAGGCGCAAGCCACTGGTGACAAAGGGCGACTCTGGGTCAAAGGGAACAGTGTTTTTGTTAGCCGTAATCTTGACACCGCTCACCAGTTGGTCAGCTCGCTTACCTGTCATACCAATAGAGCGCAAATCTACCAGTAATACATGGTTATCTGTACCACCAGAAACAATCTTTAACTCCCGGTTTTGCAGTGCCGTTGCCAAAGCCTTAGCATTTTCAATCACCTGGGCAGAATAGGTTTTGAATGCTGGGGTCAAGGCTTCCCCAAAGGCAACAGCTTTACCAGCAATCACATGTTCCAACGGACCCCCCTGAGTTCCGGGAAACACTGCCTTATCGAACTTTTTACCCAAATCCGATTGATTGGTCAGAATCAAGCCACCCCTTGGACCACGCAGGGTCTTGTGAGTGGTAGTAGTGACCACATGGCAGTGAGGAAGGGGGTTAGGGTGATGACCAGTAGCAACTAAACCAGCAATGTGAGCCATATCCGCCATCAGGTAGGCACCCACTTCATCAGCAATGGCCCGGAATTTCTCAAAGTCAATGATTCGGGGATAGGCGGAATAGCCGCAAATAATCAGTTTGGGACGCTCTTTCAGAGCAAGTTCCCGAATCTGACCATAGTCCAATTGTTCAGTCTCCTGGCTGACACCGTAGTGACACACCTCAAACCATTTGCCCGACACATTGACCGGTGACCCATGGGTAAGGTGTCCGCCATGGGACAAATCCATCCCCATAATCTTGTCACCAGGTTTTAGTAAGGCTAGAAATACTGCAAAGTTCGCTTGAGCGCCAGAATGGGGCTGCACATTGGCATGAGCAGCACCAAAAAGTTCTTTAGCACGGTCAATCGCTACTTGTTCGACTTTGTCAATGAACTCACAGCCGCCATAGTAGCGCTTTCCGGGCAATCCCTCAGCATATTTGTTAGTTAGCACTGAGCCTTGTGCTGCCATCACCGCTGGGGAGGTGAAGTTCTCACTAGCAATAAGTTCCAGATGCTCCCGTTGGCGTTGGAGTTCTTCTCCCAGATACGTGGCTATCGTGGGATCGGTTTCGGCGAGAAAATCGAAGTTAGTTTGAGTCACTTTCTTTACTTCTAGGATCGATCACGTTTGGGTATTGACACAACAACCTTAAAGGTGTAAGTGCTTACAAAAAATCCTCTGAGGCAATCAAGCCCCGTCTAGGCAGGAGCGGGAATCAAAAACTGAGGTAGCGCTTTGATGCACGGGTTTATCCCATCAGCGACTACCGGTACCGACATAGCAGCTTTAGTCGCCCTGAAGATTTTGTGACCACTCCCACATCAAATCAGAGATTATGATGTGGGCTTCTCAAATTCGCAAATGAGACTTGCTGCTCCTCGATATCCTGTATCGATTTACCACAGCCATTGAGCGGCAGTCCAACCGCCATTAATGCACGATTCAAAATGTTGATGCCACTATTCCAATCGCGGTCAATTTTTACTCCACAATCAGGACAATGATGGACTCTGTCAGCGAGATTTTTCTCAACTGAAGCTCCACAATTGAAACACTCGATACTTGTACCCCGTGGATTAACTTCCTGGACTAACAAACCGCGTTTGACCGCCACTGCTTGTAAGATTTCTAGAAATGACCCCCACGCAGCATCATGTATTGATTTTGCGTGTCTTATTCGAGCAAGTCCTTTGATATTTAAATTTTCGTGAGCAATTAAGTCATATTTATTACACAACCAATGAGCAACCTGATAATGAAACTCTTTTCTGCAACGAGCTAAGTGAAGATGCAACAAGCTAACTTGCTTTTTAGCTTTTTTCCAGTTGTTAGAACCCTTGACACGACGGGACATCGCTTTTTGAGCTAATGCCAGTCTGTCTTGAGCCTTCCTGTAGAACTGTGGGATCGGTACTGCTTCACCGTCAGATGTAGTTAAAAACTTTTCTAAGCCAACATCAATTCCGACAGCAGACTTAACTGAATCTATAGGTAATATTTCAGGGACGGTATGATCCTTCATTGAAATGCAGCAATACCAACCATCAGCTTTTTTGACAATAGTACACTGCTTGAGAGTGAATCCATCCGGCAATGGTCGATGCATTACCACAGGAATAGAACCGATCTTGCTTAGTTTTAAAACTCCATCAATTAAGTGCGCCCCCGCTTTAGAACTATTCACCCTAGGAAAGACAAAAGATCTAAGTTCTCCAGGCTTCTTGAAACGAGGTCTTCCACCCCGCTTGCCACCCTTGACAGGTTTCCTCCATCTTTCCCACGCTTTATTAAGTCGTTGTAGATTAACTTGTTGAGTTTCTGCGTAAATTTTTTTGTACTCAGGGAACAACCGTTTGGTTTCCTTGAGGGCTGATTGCTGAGTGTAATAATTGAGTGGTTCTGGTATTTCACCAATTGGTTCACTAACGATACTACATCTATCAATAGAGCAACGACTCCTATTGAGCCAATCAAGTCTTTGCCCTAGAGCATAGTTCCAGTGACGGCGCAATAGTTCTAGCCATCTTTCCATGATGGCTACTTGTTCGGTGTTCGGCTTAATTCTGTAGCAGTAGGTCAGTATCATCAGCCCTTAGTTAAACAACTCAAACAATATCTCAAGAACCAATATACCCAGTCGGGCAATTCCCCGGAGACGCGCGCCTTAGACAGTTTAGCCTTTATAAGCGACAGTCTGTGAGTCATAAGTTTAAGTTATATGAAATAAGGCTCAACTGTCTTACGGTAACTTCTAACCCGTTAAATCACGCGATTATAACGGGAGACCCCTTGCCCGTTTAGTTGGACACGACCCTTAAACAGGACTTACCCAGTAAATATACCTACAGGGTTGGTTATTAACGCACCCTATTACTTATCCCTACTACTTATCCCTACTACTTATTCCTACTACATATGGGCGTTTGATGCCCAGTTTTTCACCAGTTTTTCATAAGTCCTGTCAAACAATTCATCGGTAAGGATGAGCTTAAAGCTTGATTCTGGAACGATTCAGACTCAGATTAGGCCAATTTTTAGCAAAACTTAAAGTTTTTATTATGTTAAATTATTTATTATACAACACTTATCATCCAGGGGATCTAATAAGATAAGAATAGGGTTAAGCAATAGTTCTAATCAACAGCACTTATAAACAAGACTTAAGCACTAAGGTGATTGGTCAAGAGTTTCTCGATTAGTATGGGCATAAGGTGTCGTGAGCAAATAAACATTTTTCCCTATCCTCCAGCCTGTTGAGAAGACCTTAGAGTATCTTGCTTCGGCATCAGCCCTGATAGCGTAACAGGATTAGTGCTATGTTAGTAATTCTAACGGACAACCAAGTAATTTCCCCCGACCTTGTCTGCCAATGTTGTTTACTGGCTGACCCAAGTGGTCAACCTCGCTGGCATCAAGGCAAATTGGTGTGTGCTCATCTCCTCAAGAAGCTAAGTGAGAAGCAAGCTCAACAGTATGAGTGTGAAATGGGCTTCCGTCTGGTAAATATGGAGTAAACTTTTGTAGTAAGAACTTTTGTACTAAGAACTTTTGTACTAAGCGATCGCGAAGCGTGACCAAAGGTCAATCGCATTTCAGGTTGCGATGGGGTAGAGTGTTGTGCTGCGCTATGCTGAATAATAGTTAGTGTAACCCTGATCTGAACATCTTCAAGGAGAAATCACGATGACTTGGCGCGGATCAACAGATGTTAAAGACCGGATTTTTGCAGCCCTTGCATATATACTGCCTCTAATTGTGGTTTTGCCCTTTGGTCAATTTCTGCTAAGACAGTTTCCCATTCTGGGCATTATTTACCTGCCACTACAACCATTAATTTCAATTTACTACCGTTTGCCGTTGGCGGGGTTAATTATTTTCTTTGTTTTGTTCTTAGCCGTAGTCAGAAACCCACGAATCAGCCATTTTGTTCGCTTTAACACCATGCAGGCGATTCTTTTAGACATTCTTTTAGTTTTGGGTTTTCTATTGTTGCCAATTTTACGCCAAGCACTAGGGGTTAACTTGCTAACAGAAACCTTGTATAATGTAGTATTTTTAGGAATCCTTGCCGCCTGCGGCTACTCCATGATTCAATCATTGATGGGTCGTTACGCAGAAATACCAAGCCTTAGTCAAGCCGTTTACAGCCAAGTCCCCTAGTATTCCTTAGTCTTGGCCTGTGAAGGGCGTAAGCTCACCGTATTTTCCAACTGGCCAATTCCCTCAATTTCCACCCGGACGCGATCGCCAACTTCCATTGGTCCTACTCCTTGGGGTGTCCCCGTAAGGATCACATCTCCTGGTACTAGGGTCATCACCTGGGAAATGTAAGATACCAGAACATCTGGCGGAAATACCATTTGACTAATTAAAGCTGATTGTACTGGCTCAGGGTTGTCATTCAGAAATGTCTGCAATTTTGCCCCAGCACTCAATTCCCGGACTATCCAGGGTCCGAGGGGACAAAAGCTATTAAATCCCTTAGCCCTGGTCCATTGGGCATCCCGCTTTTGTAAATCCCGAGCCGTTACGTCATTAGCGATCGTATAACCCCAAATTTTGGATTGAGCTTCGTCTGGTGTGCAGTCTAAGCAATAGTCACCGATTACCAGTGCTAATTCTCCCTCATAGTCTACTCGCTGAGACTGAGGCGGATACTGGATGGCTTGAGAGTCAGGAATTATAGTGGTAGGGGGTTTAAGAAACAGTAAAGGTTCCTCAGGAACTGATGTTCCCAATTCCGCTGCGTGTTCAGTATAGTTTTTGCCTACAGCCACGATTTTAGTTGGTGCACACGGAGCCAGCAATTGATAGCTTTCTGGTTCCAACTCTAAATCTATGGGTTGTCCCTGTAACCAAGGTGGTGCATCCAGCACCTGAATAGTGCGGGTCACCTGTAACAAGCCGTAGTAGGTCTGTCCTTTAGAAGATTTAACTCGAACGTAACGCTGTGTCATAACAATAGATGTTCCTTAATAATATTACGAAAATTCTCTACTTTACCTAAGGTAGTATTGAGTTGGTAGTACGTCAGTACTGAGTACCGATAACAGATTGTCCTTAACAGTACAATAGATAACAAGCTGCATTCAGACATAGCATCTTCTAGTAGTGTCTGGTGGTGTCTAGTGTTATTCCCCTTTGACGAATGTACTTTCTTTGAGCACAACTTAATTGAAATTTAATTGAAATTGGTTGCACAAGGGGTTAAAATGCTGAAGGGGTAATGCTTGTAAAGTATTGAGATCAAAGTATTGAGATCAAAGTATTCAGATAAGTGTAACAACCCCACACACTTACCGATCCGGTAACTGTCCGCTTGAGTAGCGGTAGATCAATTCCTTGCTTCTTTAACTATCCAGTAGCAAGCAAGTCAATTACCCAACCTTGACTCTCACCTTTGGTGTGGTTCAAGGAAAGCTGATTGTTAGTGCTGATTGTTAGTGCTGATTGTTAGTGCTGATTGTTAGTGCTGTGTATCGGATAAAAAGAAGCCAAATTGTCCATAAGGAGATTAATACCAGTGAAAAACACTTACGAAATGATGTACATCCTGCGTCCTGATTTGGGCGAGGAACAAGTAGATCAAGCTATCGGCAAATATCGAGACCTGTTGCAGGAACTAGGTGGAGAGCAAATCGAGATTCAGCATCGTGGCAAGCGTCGTTTAGCCTATCCCATAGATAGGTACCGGGAAGGGATTTATATCCAAATGAACTATAATGGACCAGGTACCCATGTGGCCAAGATTGAGCGAGCAATGCGTCTAAGTCAAGATGTGATTCGCTACCTCACCATCAGACAGGAATCATCCCCAGCCCCTACACCAGAACCAGCAGAAGTTGAAGCTTGAACTCTCGGTATTCCAGGGGGTAATCGGTAATCGGTAACAGGTAATGGGTAATGGGTAGTTGAGGATTACCTATTACGTAAGCATTCAGCTATCAGCGTGTCGCGTATCAGCATATGCGCTACACGCATGCTACTTGAGGTGCTATCAGCTTATGGGCGGGCACGGTACTTGATGTGCTTATGGGCATAGGGCAAGCTACACCGAACAGCTTTTGAATAAGCGATGCAGTCGGCCAAAGGGGGTTTCCCCCACTCGCGCTTGGGATCAAGAAAACAGGTAAGCATTCGTTTAATATCAGGAAAGTCCCAGGGTCGAAGCCTGTGCCACAAAGCTGTTCGCCCAGGGTGGGCCAAAAGCCCAGGGCTGACCGCTAAGGGCTGAATGCTTACTTCTTTGCTGGCTACAAAACACTAAGGATTAAAGACTAAGGACTAAGGAGTATCGATAAATTCAGTTCTTGGAAAGGTTCGGAATCTGGCTTAATCTCGATTTGATTGGGTTGAGCCGATTCACCATTAATCAGTAAATTATACTTACCCTGCTGCAACCCTTCTAAATAAAAGACCCCAGCACCGTTGGTAATCGAAAAAATCGATTTTCCTGAATCAACTGGTACTGCTTCTACCTTCGCACCCTCCACCGCTTCTCCCCCAGCATCAGTGACTACACCTGCAAAGGTGTAGGATAGTACCATTGGCACAGTAACTGGAGTATAGCTACCGGGCACCACCTCCACCGCATAGGCCGATTCCTCGGGTTTCCAGTCGATGGGATATCCGGCGGGGTCAAGGTCAAGGCGATAGGTGTCAGGGTCGAGTTTGACAAAAATCCCATTGTTGCGAATGTCTGGTCGAAAAGAGGTAATCGATTTATTATTCAGC
>NZ_JAAHGN010000510.1:0-5223 GCF_010672485.1 Moorena sp. SIO2C4
TAGAGTTGGGAGTTGGGAGTTGGGAGTTGGGAGTTGGGAGTTGGGAGTTGGGAGTTGGGAGTAGACAATTCTCCCTGCTCCCTGTTCCCTGTTTCAATATTTAATATTATATCAGGATAATTACTCATAAAACACCATTACCCTTGAAACCTTACTCCTTTACTTCTCCCTTCTTCCTTCTTACCTCTGCCTTCCTTTCGCGCCTTGTGTAAGTATTCAACCGGACATGATCTAATCCCTGAGAAATAACCTTAATCCACTACGGAATCTTGGCAAGCGCCACAATGTTTACAGTAAGGTAAATATTTGTAAGTAATATTGTGGCAACTTTGGCATTCAACATATTGATAATAACCGCAGTGGGGACAGTAGTGATCATCGGGTTTAATTTTCTTGGCACAATTGATGCAGAGTAATTTTTTGACTCTGCTAGCTGCCTGAAGTTTAGGATTAAATACAATTTTTTGAAAAAACTTGATAATTCCAAAACCAATCAATGGAATAAACAAGATATAAACATAACTGACTAGGAAAAGTAACCTGCCGAAAATTTCACTAATTATATCAAAGATAAATTGAAAGATAGCGCCAACTTGAAGGAACTCAAAGATTCTAAAGATTAGGGGTATAAAAAATATTACCAGCAAATGCCAGCTAATCAGCGCGATCAGTCCATATCCTCTTCGTTGAGTAAATTTATGAATGGATAGGGCGATAAAAATCAGCGGCAGCAGAAAGAGCGATTGAAAAGCAAATTGGATACTTGGATACCAGAAAGATGCCTGTTGATAGTTTTTGCGGATTGTCTTAAATTTATTCTCATCCTTAATAAAATCTATAAAACTAACACTTTCCGGTCTGGAAAGCAGTTCATTTTTAAGATTATTAATTTCCTGTTGAAGTCTAGAAATATTACGATTATTTTGCTCTAACTTTTGTTTGGCTTGTTCAGCACTGACTTGATTAATTGATTGCTGACGAGATTGACCGGCAATTTTTTCTAAGAGTGTGGAATCATATTGTTCACGAATGGTGTTATTAGCCCGTTTAATGGTACTTATTTTTGATTGTTTTTGGTTAATAGCTTTTTCAGTTTTCTGGTTTTCGGGATTGTTAATCTTATCTTTGTATTCTGCATACTTCAAACAGGTTGTAAAAACTTTACCCAGATGTCCTTCTTCAGCTTGTTGATAGGATTGTTTAAAACTAGTTGATCCCAATGAACGGCTAATAATGTTATAGTCTTTATCTTGATCAGTTTGTCTACGGTAATTGTTCCACTGGTAATAACATGGATAAGTCTGAGCAGGACTCATCGGCCATGTGCTAATATCATTCAGTCCTGTAAACACATTGATTAAGATAAAAATATCAATCACCACAATCACAATCAAACTCACTTTGTTCAGTGGTTCGTTGCTGAGTGTCCTGGACTTACTTAAAAATTTACTTAAAAATTTACTTAAAATACGGTATATTCTGGCCATAATATTCAGTTTGTATAAATTTTTTTATCAAACAATTTATAACTGGTATAAATAATTATAGGATTTTTATACAGATAAAAATCCTATAATTATACCATCCAGAGCTAAGGGAGTGATCCCTCCAAGTGGTTTCCGGTAAACCACCACAATTACACTAGTGGCTACCAATGCTAAGGCTGATGGCACCAGAGGTACCCATACTCCTAAAGTAAATAGACCAAAGCATAGGAGATATAAAACCCCTGTCGCTGTGACCGTAGCGAGTCCCCAATACAGTATTCGACCATAGCGCCAGGCAATGGTAGCACCAATGATTGACCAAGCCCAAACCCAGAACAGGTCTCCCCAGACCGACCACACCGATAATAATGGACGCTCACCGAGGCCAGCACTGATCATCTGACTGACCATCTGAGCCTGAAGAATTACCCCTGGCATTTCTTGGTATGGCCACTCCAGGGCACTGTAGGGGGTAAGATGGTAATCCTTGGCAATCCTTGCAGTTATTCCGATCAGAACAATTTTGTCTTTGACCCACTCTGGTTTGACCTTACCCTCTAGCACCTCTGTGACAGTGACTCGTCGGGCTACAGTTTTCCGGTAATTGAGTAACACCTGGAACCCCCGATAATCACGATTGTGGTAACCCCCAGCATTAGCTGACAACTCTGTTAAGACAGTCTTACCCAAGCGTATTTTATTCATAGCAATGGTTTTTGCTTTGATTCGGTCTTGGGCTAAGTAATGCAATGCGACCCTAGCACTGAAGGAGTGGTCGGTGGCACAGGGGTCATCGTGGTAGGGATGCATAAATACAAGATGCCTACGGATAATGCCATCAGGGTCAGCCATGATATTGCTAAAACCAAGGCGGGATTCTGGCACCCCAGAGGGAGGTTTGATGCCTGAGTTTTTGGGGTTGTTAGCTTCCCTAGCGCTACACAGGGCAATGAATTTCTGATTTTGCTGTAACTGACGGCTCAATGCCTGGTGACCAGGTTCTCTAGGACGTTCGCGAAAGATATCTAAGCCAATCATTCGCGGTTGATCAGACTCTAGCTTGTCTAGGACTTGGGCTAGGGTTTGATCTGGGAGGGGATAGCCATAGCGCATGATCTCAGCATCTGTGGCTTCAACCACCAGCAAACGGGTGTCTACCCCTGGATTAGGTCGTAGCCGCATCAGCTGGTCAAATGCCTTTAGTTCCCAAAGCTGCAGCATTCCCAGCTGCCGGATCACCATGACTAAAATAGTAACCACCACACTGACGATCAGGGCCGATTGGAGCAGGTGGCGCTGGTGATTGCCACGCAACTGTTGCCAGGTTGGGGGTATGGCAGCGGGATTTTGACAAATCACTGGCAACCAACTGGCACAGGGACATTGATCTTCCAAACCTTGCAGTTTTTTCCGGGCTTCTTGCACTGCTAGATACAAGGACTTACCACTAGCAAAGGCTTTGAGAAAATATTGCAAAAACTGCTGTGCTACCAGATCCGGTACGGGCTCCCGCATAATAATCATGTGGGGAATGTGCAGCTGTTCTAGCTCATTGGCTAATCCTAAGCCATCACAAGAATTAAAAATTGCTAGGGACAACCCCCTTTCTATGGCTTTTTTGAGGGCTTCTCTGAGTTCGTCAATGGTTAAGCTATCGGTCTGATTGATATGAATCCGACCCCTTCCTGCCTCGGTTTCACTATGACCTGCGAAAAACAGAATATCCCAAGGTTGCTCCCACAGGGCTTCGTTGAGCTTCTGCCGTGGTTCTTCTACCAGAAAGGTAATGTCTGCAAAGGGTAAATTCTCTAATAATTGTCGGTCTTGTTGGATATTAATCCCTTCGCTATTGCCCAAAATCGCTAGAATTCTAACCTTGTGTCGATCACGGCTTTGGTTCGATTTGCCTGGTTGTTCATACTCTGGAGTACTTAGGGCAATTTCTGCTTGGTGGTAACGCTCTAAAAAGTCCCACTGATGCCAAGGAAGCTGCCTGAGCTGGGGATTTTTGGTACGAATCAGCACCCGGACTTCTTCGGTAGTGCCCACTTTTTCCAACCACTTTTCCCGCAGTGGACTAAATAACTCTGACTTCAGCCACCGATTTAAGCGATCGCATAATCCCTGACTCTGGTTGTTGATGGAACCACCGATTGCCACTCGTTTGATTTTGATTGCCCGCAAAGAGCTCCCCAGACTGCGATAGGTGACCGCCACTCGTGATAGTGGTTGACTAGATTGGGTGCTGGAGGCAATCTGCCAGTAAGTTCTGTTTCCGGACCTTCGCCTTCTGAGCCAATTTCCAGAGTGACCCGAAAACCTTCCTCAAAATCCCCATCCAGCTTAAGAGTTACTAGCTTTGCCATTGGCTTAGTTTTTTAACGGTTGACGGTTGACGGTTTACTGTCAACCGTCAAAAATCAGTATTTTGTCT
This sequence comes from Moorena sp. SIO2C4, assembly GCF_010672485.1. Lineage (NCBI taxonomy): Bacteria > Bacillati > Cyanobacteriota > Cyanophyceae > Coleofasciculales > Coleofasciculaceae > Moorena > Moorena sp. SIO2C4. The sequence continues at coordinate 3,922 of NZ_JAAHGN010000510.1, forward strand.
AATGTTATTCCTAGTTATAGCGCGTACTGAATAGGGAACAGGGAATCGGGAACAGCGGATTTGGGAATTTCAGATCACAAACTCTTCGATCACACTGGCATTATCCAGAGCAACCTTGACACTGAAACGGTCTCCGGCTTCGCAACTAAAATCCAATTGAATGGCTTGATCCTGGTTTCTGGCTTGGGCATTGATCAGCATTTCTTGCTCCTCATCTAGCAAGAGCAACTGCAGATTGGGGGGTAGATAGGTTTGACCATTGATGGGATTGAGTTGTAGGAGAACATTCAGCTTCGTTTCGGATTCTGGGGTGAGTTCCACAACCAGAGCCACCCCTTGATTAGGTTTGCCCCATTCAATCTGTTTACATCGCTTAATGGTCTGAGACTTGGTTCTAAAGGCGAAAGCTGGCTGAGAACCTTGGTTACCTAAAAGGGTTTCCAAACTCTGCCAACCTGCTTCAAAGATATGCTCCAACCATTGACTGAGTTGTGTCATAGGTTGAAATTGATCGAGGTAGGCTGGTAAATCTTTAAGCGATCGCAATTGGTGGATGACTAATTCACCGGTTTCCGAAGTTGCGGAAAATCCCAGCAGCGTGGCTTCAGTATGGTCTTGATCAATCTCAACGACTACATAGCCAATCCGGTTAAATCTTACCTCCTGGGGAATGGGACAAGTCAAATCACCGGGTTTGACAGGCCGACATTCCAAGCGCCCCAAACCGGTTACCCTCAGGTCAGCCACATTTTCAGCCAAGCCCACTACTGAATTCCAGCTATCCCCTGCGGTTAGGTCAGTGGGAATACCCAGAATCCGTAAGTAGTTATTCACCGCACACACTGCCAGGGTGTTGAGATAGACTTGTTCAGCCTTTTGCGTGGTGGGTTGGTACTGAGCAAACTGCTGGGCTATCTCTAGGGCCGACTGGGTAATCGGCATGGGGATTGACCAATCTGCTAGCATGTTGGCGTTGTGTCTCATGATTTTTTCCTAGGTTGGGGTTTTGTGGTGCTTTTCGAGCTACCAGTCTTTGACTTTTCTTCTATATATCCCTGGCATACACCGAATTTTCGCAACAGGGGTAAGCATTTACGGTTATAGAATTTGGGCAAATCTTTAGCTTCTGGTGGGGTTAGCTTAAATTCTGCTGCAATCGTTTTCCAAGGCTGATCAGGAGGGAGTCGCCGCTGGATTAGGACTTGGGCATTAATCTCAGGGCGTTTCCTAAAGCAAGTCTGACGTAATACTCCGTCTGGGTCTGTCTTAACCCAATCCAAGGTTTTTTGCCATATTTTCATA
>NZ_JAAHGN010000511.1:0-5222 GCF_010672485.1 Moorena sp. SIO2C4
TCTCAACTCCAGCATGTTGGATCTTCTCGCTGTTGATGTGTGACACTATGCTACTGTAGCGTTTTCACATTCCTCTTCCCACACTTCCCATACTTCCCACACTTCCCCCTCTCTTCTCCCGATTGCCGATTGCCGATTGCCGATTCCCTTCCTATAATTCCAAGGAAACCCCTAGTTCCGGAGTGATGACTTTTGTGGGCAGATTGTCCTGGAGGAGTTGCGATCGCAATTCTTCGAGACTCCCCACTTCCCGCACTACGGAACCCAAAACCCCTTCATACTTGACATTTTCATCAATGGTTGTGGGCAGAAAGACTTGGGGTCGTAACCATTGCGCCAATTGCAGTGCTGTCTTATGCCCTTGAACGATTGGCCCGGCTAAGGGAATTTCTAAGGTTAGGGCTGGGCTAATCACGATATCTACTGGGGCATAATCCTTGACTTCAGCAGGGGGATAGCCATGAGGTTCGTAGTAAAGACTGGTACCACTATCCAACTGCGTGATCAGATAGGCATTTTCCTGCTGGAATGGACCAATGGGTGCTCCTGGCAAGGCTCGGATTTCTAAGTGATTTCCTAACGCAACGGTTTCACCAGGAGTAAGGGGGGTTACCTGGGTATAACCTAGCTGTTTGACTACCTTTGCCGCACTAGTAGAGCCCACCACTGGAATAGTTTTGTCTAATTTTTCCAAGGTTGGGGTATGGGTGTGGTCCTCTAAGCCTTGGGAGAGCAAAATTAGGTCAATTTTATCCGGAATGCTGTTAATTGCTTCCGGTTTGTCCCCTTTAAAGAACCAAGGTAGATTGCCAAAGACCAATGAACCCACTAACCAGGGGTCAATCAGAATCCGTTGCTCTGGAAGTTCCAGTAGCCAGGTGTTTGCGCCGAAATGGGTGAGATACATAGTTTAGAATGTAGAATGTAGAATTTAGAATTTAGAATTTAGAATTTAGAATTTGGAATTTAGAAGTCTGCCTTCACCATTCACCATTCTGCCTTAACCATTCTAACTCAATTCTTCATTCTGCCTTCTGCCTTCACCATTATAACTCAATTCTGCCTTCTTCATTCTGCCTTCTTCATTCTGCCTTCTTCATTCTGCCTTCTTCATTCTGCCTTCTTCATTCTTAATTCTTCATTCTCAATTCTTCATTCTGCCTTCTTCATTCTTAATTCTTCATTCTTAATTCCCTCGTAAATATCACTAAAGTTAATGGTAAAATCGATAGTACTTAATTCCAAAATTACATTTTCTGATGTTTGCTCAGTCAGTAACCATTGTCCTTCAATAGTTTTGGTATGTTGAATAACATGATATCTGGCTTGGTCTATTAGTATATATTCTTTGAATTGGGGAATTGAGCGATAGTAGAGAAACTTCTCTCCTTGGTCATAATTTCTAGTAGATTTAGATAAGACTTCAACAATTAGCAAGGGATTCATGACAGTAGTCTTACCTTTGCCGGTATAGATCGGTTTCCCCTTAATTACCATAAGATCAGGATAAGTATACTGACGATAATCAGGTATCCACAATCGCACATCACCGATATAGATATCGTAGTCTTTTCCTTTTAAGGCAAACTTCAAGTTAGCGGCAAAATTGAGAGCAATTTTATTATGATTGGTGGTTCCTCCAGCCATCGGTATAATTTCTCCATCCCGATATTCACTTTTATACTCAGCAGCTTCTTCTAGTTCTAAATACTCGTCTGCTGTGTAGTAGCGTTTTTTGTCTTGTAATAGCATCGTGTTTTTATTTGATAATAGGGAATAAGAATGTATAATTTAGAATTGATAATGAAGAATTTAGAATGTAGAATTTATAATTGGTAATTATTCATTCAGGGTAAACGCATTTTATTCTGAAATGCCTACTGGATATGAGATTGAACCGATAAGTATTTATGCTGATTAATTTTGAAATCGCTTCTGAGTAAGGCTTCTAGAATTTAGATGCGTTTGCCCTGGCGTAGCGTGGCCTACAGCCAAGCGCGAATCCGCATTAATTAACTTGGTATTCATAGCCGTCAGCCCTAAAGATTGTTTGCAAATATTTTGGATGTACATCAATCTTCTGAGCAGAAGTTTGTTCGCGTAGCGGAGGCCGTAGGCCACGCTTCGCGAACGGCTTTGCCGAAAGCACAAAACTCGGACGATAACGAATAGCAATTCGCCCTGTGTATTGCCCAGCATACTTCCCTTTCTTGATATCAGCTTTGACAATATCCCCTGTCTGAAAGCCTCTAAAAAACTTAGCAGCAGGTGCATGAGCCTTTGGAAAACCGTACTTATCTGGACGGCATCGCTGACGAACGCCATGACCTTTGGCTGTAACCGTTAGTGGTTTCACTCCGCTTAGTAATAACATCTGTGGGGTAGACTTACCTACACAAGCAGCATCAGTCCAATGGGTTTTCTCAATACCCCTAGTTTTCCGGTTGAACTTAGTCAAGCCGCCAGAACCTACCTCAATAGGTAGCTCTGTTAGTTTTAGTCTTCTGAACAATTCCCATCGGGTTGCGTTAACTGCTGCTGCATCTTTTAAAGGGTTTTTGGCTTTAGCTAATACCTTTTTGAGTATTTCCGGCTTTTTTCTTAGGAATTTCTCGATCGAGTCATTACCTTTTTTCTGATTGCAGCTTCTGCACGCAAGAGTTAAATTACTAACTCGATTGCTACCACCTTTTGATTTGGGGATAATGTGCTCAACCTCTAAGGGAGTATCAATAGCGCCACAGTAAACGCAGTTATGTCCCCACTTAGTAAGTAAATACTCTTTTACCTCAAATCCAAATAGCTCACCGTGTTGATATTCAACTCCTGATACTTCTGGGTTTTGCATTTTCTGAGTATCAAATCGAACTAATTCTTGAGATATTGCGGTTATAGGACACAACTTGATCAGCCGCCTAACCCAAGTCTCAACATTGAAAACTCGACTCATTAATGATGGTGGCAACCAACCGTCAGGGCGTGTTCGGTTTAGAAATCTTGGCTGACGATATCGGGTTTTGCGATTCCGTCTACCACGTCTTAATGCTCGTCGAGATTCTAGAGCCTTCTTAATCTGTTGACCTCGATGGTTGATTTCTAAAGCATTGGTAACCCGTCCAGTTTGCTCACAAACAATAGCAATACCTGTTGTTTTTGAGCCGGGGTCTATCTTAATTCTGTGTGAATGAGTAACAGAATCATCGATAGACCGATCTGGCATGATGATAGTGAATGGGTAGCGTTTGAAAACTTTAGCCCTCCCTTTCTTAAGTAGTTCTCTAGCTCTCGCTGGATGACAAGGATCTAGAGGTTGTTTGTTTTGATCTAGAACGAAAACTCGCATTACGCACGAACACTCCGATAAACGGGTAGAGTTAGCCTCGACAATGTTATTCAACCTTGTTAGGTACAACTCACTGGTTTAACTCGTTACGCCTGTTTAAAGCTGTACGACAGTTGCTACAAACTGGCACGTATTTGTAGGTGTCATGAGCTGAATAACGTAGTTCTCTAAGAACTTAGTCTGGTCACGACAGAGCAATCAATCTCCCGCTATAGTCCGAAGGAATTAGCGGCGAGTTCGTGACGGACGTTTTCCATCCACATTTTCAGTATATTACACAAAATTTATCATTATAACATATTTTGAAAATTTTTGTACCAAATTCTTTAGGGCTAATGTTATCGCTCTACGCCTAAGCCTTCACCGGTCAGCGGTCAGCAGTCAGCAGTCAGCATTAAGCGGTCAGTTGTCTGCTTTGTGGCACAGGCTTTGGCCTTGGCCTTTTGGCCTTTTGGCCACGCTACGCGAACGGCCACGCGTGCGCGTTTGGCCACGCTGTGCGAACGATGCTGGGACTTTCCTCAGATTCAACAAATGGTTACCTGTTTGATTCAAAAGCACCATCTGTAGTGCATAAACTCATAGCTGTTCGCGTAGCGTGCGCGTAGCGCTTAAGCTGATAGCTGATAGCTGATAGCTGATAGCTGATAGCTGATAGCTGATAGCTGATAGCTGATAGCTGATAGCTGACAGCTCCCTATCTCCCTAACATTGCCTCATAAGCCTTTTCCATTTCCCTAGTAAATTGCTTACCATTCCACAAGGGGGCAGTTTGTCGAGATTGTCGCAGTTTCCAGGAAATCTGTTGTCTTAGAGCAGGGTCTTTGCCTAAGCGAATCCCCCACTCGATATACTGATCATCTGTCCAGGCAATGCCTTCGGTGATTCCGGCATTCATCATCATGGTGTAACTGTTGCGAGCAACAAACTGTTCTCCCACTCTGGTGACTAGGGGAATACCCATCCACAGGGTTTCCAGGGTAGTAGTGGCTCCATTGTAGGGATAGGTATCCAGGACCACATCCGCAATGCCTAAGTTGGCACGATGAACGGCTTCCGTAGGGACTTCTGGTAGAAACCGGAGGCGATCGCACTCTACTCCTTCTTCTTCCGCAATCTGGTTAAAGAACCGTGTGATCGAGTCTTGGTCAGATTTACCCTTAATCAAAAAGTAGCTATTGGGGACTGCTTTGATAATTTTCATTTGCAGCCTTGTGGTATCGGGATTGCGCTTGTATCCCTTCTGACTACTGAGATAAACCGTGGCATCGTTGGGAATATCCAGGTGGTCCCGACGTAAGCTCGGTACACCCACTTCAAAGCCATCCACGGCAATATAGGTTTGGGGTAAGCGCCAGATTTTCTCGGAATAGTAAGCTTGAGCAGAATCTGGTAATACGTAGGGGTCAGCAATAAAGTAATCAATGGCAGGTAATCCTGAGGCATCCCACCCTAGCCACGTGACTTGTACTGGTGCCAGTTTCAGAGCCATGACTGCACAGGTTATATCCAGGGTGATGCTATCGAGGTCAATTAAAATATCCAGTTGATCCTGATAAACCTGTTCAGCCGCCTCTAGAAAATGAATCCCTAATTTGTGAGGATGGTCTACCTGATTGACATACCATTCTTGGAGGTTATCGTTTACTAGCTTGTAGTCTACAAAATAGCCATAAAGTTGAAACCGCTCCCGGTCATGATGCTCAAACAGCCAACGAGCTAGCCAGCCCACGGAATGCCGTCTTAAGCAATGACACAGGTATCCGACTTTTAAGGGTCTAGTAGTTTTTCCTCCGTCCTCAATTCCCCCCTTATTAAGGGGGGTTAGGGGGGATCCCTGCTCCCTATTACAGGGATTTTCCGATGAATTGACCTCACA
>NZ_JAAHGN010000512.1:0-5209 GCF_010672485.1 Moorena sp. SIO2C4
ATAATGTTCTGTAGCATCCTTAAACATATCTTCATATTTACCTTCCAAGTAAATACATCAACAGTGGCATCTTTGTATGTGATGGTGTATTTTGTTAGTTTGGCCCCAATGGCCTGGGGATAGCAACAGAATGTAAATATAAGCGATCGCTATTAACCCAAATACTATAGCAAGAAACCCTTGACTTTTTGGAATCCCTTGGCCTAAGGTAGAGATTTGCCTGGTACTTTTATTTTGCCGAGGTTTCAGCAGTCGCCGTATCAGCGGAGATACCAGTCGGATGATAAAGAATGCGGCCTTCCCTGGTTTTATGGGGGGTTCAACCAGATCACGGGCTAAAACTAACTTGCCAGTTACCTCAGAAAAACGATAAAAGCTAACACCTCGTCCGTTGGGAAAGGGAATGCCGTCTAACTCAACGTGCCATAGTACTCCTACTGCCAGGGGATCCCCTGTGGTGATATCGTCAATGACAAATTTTAAATCATCCGGCATACCTTGACAGGATTCTTCCAGAAGTTGTCTAACAGCTTCCTTTCCTTTGAATGGTTGGGAAAAGTTGAGATCCTCGTAAATACACTGGTCGTCTATCCACTCCATCGCAGCGTTAACATCCCTACGATTGATTGCTTCATACATGGACTGGATCAGATTATGGGCAGGTGTGGTCATGAGATTTTAGATTTTAGATTTTAAGTAAGCATTTAGTGCTAAACCTGCATGGCAGGGATTAACAAAAGCACCTTTCCAAAACTTATCTGGTGTAATTGGTAAATCACGGATACATTTACCTGTAGCATGCTAAATAGCATTAGCGATCGCAGATGAAGTCTGCCTGTTTTTCGACCACAGACTTTTGAGCCGTTCCACCTCCGCAATCAGTTGTTCAATTCCCTAGTTGGCAGTTGCAGCACCAGCTCCACCAGAACTGATTGGGGCAGCAGTTCCAGAGCTTCAAACCTATTTGGGATAGCTGACGGTTTAATTTCCATGGTTCTAAAATACTAATCATCTTTCCCCTTTTGTCAACCCCACCACCTGAATGCTTACAAATAATTTAGATATAACTCGTTGCACACAAATGTAACCAGTAAGGACAATTTAAAAATCCCTGAAACCACTTTCAGCAAAGGATTTCGTGATTTTTAGCAGGGAGAACTTCAGTCAGAAGCGATCACACCATCATCTTTCCCAGATTACCAAAAAGCGATCTCATCTCAACTTCTCTATACCTCCAAGATAGATCGCCCTTCTAACTCCCTATAACCAAAATAAAAACAGTAATTTTTTATTTATCAGAGAGTAAATCATCAATATCTTTATTATTGCTAAGTAACCATTTGAGAAGTTTTTTGCGTTGGTCTAATGGTAAATCTTCTGGATTGACATCTGCTCTATCTTTTAACAATTGCACAAGAGATTTTTGTGCTTTTTGTGTACGTTTTCTCCTACGCTGATTTTCATAAGTTTCAAGATTACGTTGAATTTTATTCATGTCGGGAACAATGAATTTAACACGACCAATTTCTTCTAAAATACCTTGTATTTCTCTAAATAATAACTTACTTTCTTCTCCAACACCTGTAATAGTTAACCAACCTTTAGTTCTTGTCATTGCAGTAAAAGCAATATTTCGTTGTTTGACAATATCAGTTGATTTTGCAATATTTTCAAAACCGTAAACATATACAACAGATGCTTCATTGCCTTTAGCACGAAAAACACTTGTTATAGTTACACATCCCTGTGAACGAAATATATCAGCAGAAGTATCAGTTCCTATTCTGACAGATTGTATTTTTTTATTTTCTAAACCTTTATACAAATACTCATATTCTTGATCGGCAATTTTCTTTCTACTATCTAAGGCAATAATTGCAATTTCATCAGGTTTTAATTCTTCTTCTTTAATGTTTTTTTCGATGTCGTTGATTATCCATTCAAGTTCTTGATATCTATTCTCAAAATTTTGATATTGTATCAAATTATGATACCCTACTAATTCTTCCAGTAAATGAGGAGAATTAGACTTAGGGCGATGAAGAGTAATTTCTTGACCTGTAATTAATTCATTACTATTTACCTGTTCCACTTCATATCCTATATCTTGCCATCCACCCACTGTATTAATAAATTGAACTGCACCTCCTCTTCGTCTTAAACCTAAACCGAAAGCATGAGCAGCAATTAAAACAGGTCTAGGATTTCTATAACAATGATATAAAATCATATCTTTTTCAATCTCCCCTGGATAAACTCCATCGAGACTAACCAGTGGATTACCATCAATATCTTTTCCAAAAAGACTCTCAGCGGTTGGAATCTCTAATTCTTCAAGACTTTGAACCTCATCATATCCCCAAATTATTCTTTTGGGTTGTTTCAGTAACTCATAACATAGTCGGAAATAATTTTCACCCAAATCTTGAGCTTCATCAATAAGAATTGCATCAAAAAATTCTGGGATTTCGTTTTCATGCTCTAATAATTCGCCACAGCATCCATTAAAAGCAAATCTTCCACTAGATGTACCAAAGTAACTTCTAGCGTTATTAAAGTTTCTGAAAGCAGTGTTCATTGTAGCTGTAACTTGCTGATATAGCCCAGATTGTTCTGACCCTCCCCATGCGTGAAGTATATGAATTTTATCCCGATTTGGTTCTTCTAATTCTCCTCTTGAAAACTCTTGAACAAAACGAGTGATATAATTAATAATTTGTTCGTATAGAGAGCGAGAATAAAATGTATAAACAATTGACCAATCGGGATTTTGAACGTGCATATATGCAGCTTTTTGAGCTAAAACTACTGTTTTACCTGTTCCAGCAAGCCCTCTAATTCTTTGAGGTCCAGCAGGAGTTTGAACGGCAACTTTATGTTGTTGACTGTCAAAAGTTTTGATTTTTTCCTCAACTTTTCTTAGAAAAGCAGCTTTACTGTCTTGCTTTTTAGTAGGTCTGCGTTTTTTAGATTGAATTCCTTGTGAACCTGTAATTACTGCTATAGCAGTTTTCCATTCCTCAGAATCTTCTTGAAAAGGATATTTTTGTTTAATCGGTGAATTAATAATTCTTTGATATAGTTGATCATCTTCTAAATCCCCTGAAAATATTAATTCCCATTTAGGTGCAGATAAATGCTCTTGAAATCGCTTTTTCCATAGTGGTTCACTTACATATGGTAAAGCAACAAAAGCCTTACCAGCTATTTTGCAATTTCCTTGTTCATTTCTTAAAAATCCATGGTTAAACTGCTTTAATCTGTCAAGAATAGCCCACATATGCTTTTGAGCTTGGTCATAGGGTTCTATTTCGTCTTTGTACCAATCTTGCATATACCAAGTATGCCCTTCAATAGCCTCAATATCTTCTAAATAGCATCCTTTTACTTCTATGATAATTAATCCCCATTCAGGATGAATAATAATAATATCCGGTTCTAAACGAGGACCACTATAACTAGTAATGGGATAACGATGCCAACAGTAACCTGGTTGTTCATTGAATTGTCGTTTTATAGCATTCCAAACATTTTTTTCAGCTTCACTATCAAAGTTTTTTGTTGAAATAAATTCCATCTATCTATTGGCTTTATAATGTGTTATTTTATGATTGTTTACAGTTTTATTTTATTTAAAATTCATTAATAATTGAGGTATTTATTAATGCATAATCCGTTGTTCAAGACCTCCGATTGTGGTGAGAATTACTAAAGAAAAAAAAGCTACAAGGTGATAGCTTTTGCTGTCACAACAACTTATCAGGTGTAATTGGTAAATCACGGATACGTTTACCTGTAGCATGGTAAATAGCATTAGCGATCGCAGCCGATACTCCTGTAATCCCAATTTCACCCACACCCCGCACCCCTGCGGGATTGAAGTTATAGTCGGGTTCCCCCACAAATGTCACCTGAATCCGGGGAATATCTGCATGACTGGGATAATGATAGGTAGCCAGGTCGTAAACCACAGGATAGCCAATATTGGGGTCGAAATCACAGGCTTCCATCAAGGCGTGCCCAATACCCATAATTACAGCACCTCGTATCTGAGACGCTGCAGTTTTGGCATTCATTATTCGCCCAATATTCATCACAGACACCCAACGGTTGACGCGCAAGCGGGCAATGTCTTCATCTACGCTGACTTCACAAAAATGTGCCCCCCAGGATTGGAATGCCCATTTCTTCCCCTCTTCACCGGCTGCAGAAGAGGCTGTCGCTTCAAAAGCAGCTTGTCCCGACTGATGCAGGGTGGCAAAGGCTTCTTGGGCTGTTTTCGCTTTAGCTGTCTGTAAAACCTCTTCACAAGCCGCCATCACTGCTGGTACAAGGGTTGCTGTCATTTGGGAACCACCCGCCATCCCACCATTTGGCAGTAAGGAGTCTCCCATCTCCACCTGTACCTGTTCTACAGCTAGCCCCAATACCTCGGCTGCTGTACCTGCAACAATGGTATATGCACCAGTACCCATGTCATTACCACTAGTGAGGATATGGGCAGTACCATCGGCTAACAACCGCACTGTGACTGTGGCTGAACTCCGTAAAGCGGGGAAGGTTGATGCCGCCATGCCCCAACCAATCAGCTTACCATCACGGGTGAGGGAACGCACCTGTTTTGGTCTATCTTGCCACCCAAATTGTTCCGCACCCAGCCGCAAACATTCCCCGAAATCCTTGGCAGAGAAAGGTAAACCCTGGCGCTGGTGTTCCTTAGTTTCATTTTTTAACCGCAGTTCCACTGGGTCGATTTTTAACTCCCACGCCAATTCATCCATGGCTGATTCTAGTGCCCATAACCCCGGATTTTCCCCTGGGGCACGCATGAATGTAGGTGTGCCGACGTTCATCACCGCCAATTCCTGACGGGTTCGCAGATTGGGTGCAGCATACATAGCTGGTGTAATGCCTGTACAAGGTTCAGTAAAAATCTCAACTGGTGAGGTACAGGATTTAACCCCATGGTCGATCGCCATCAAGCTACCATCAGCATTTGCCCCTAAACGAATCGTTTGTTCCGTTTCAGACCGGTGTCCGGCGTTGGCGGTCATTTGCCGACGGCTGAGAACAACTTTCAGGGGACGTTGCAGTTGACGGGCAGCTGCTGCACCAAGAATGGCATGGGGACAAGGGAAGGCTTTAGAACCAAAACCCCCACCAATAAAAGGTATGATAATACGGACTTTTTCCGGGGGAAGTCCAAACA
>NZ_JAAHGN010000513.1:0-5207 GCF_010672485.1 Moorena sp. SIO2C4
CGGCGCTGATTGTAATAAAATTCCGCTTTCTTGGTAGTTGAGGTAGTAGTAACTGTACTAGTAACTACGGGTAGACGGACACCAACTAACTCTAACTCAATGGTCGTGTTGCCCTCCCAATGATGCTTTCTTGGGAATCCAGAAATTCTCCCGCATCTGTTGATACAACCCAATTGCCCAAGCATAACGGACATCATTGAGTTGCATCAAGTTAGTGGTATTACCAAACCAAATTGAACGGTGTTCAGTTTTGTCATCCCCATCTGGATTAAAGATAGGGTTAATTGGCATTGTAGTTAGCATTTTTTTTCTAGGGAGTCGGGACTCGGGAGTCGGGAGTCGGGAACAGGGAACAGAGAGTGTGGGGAGTGGGCGCGGGAAGTTTGGGGAGGGTGGGGAGCAACAGCCATCAGCTATCAGCTATCAGCCATCAGCCATCAGCCATCAGCTATCAGCCCTCAGCTATCAGCTATCAGCTATCAGCTATCAGCTATCAGTTATCAGCTATCAGCCAAAGGCCAACGGCTGACCACTGACCACTGACCACTGACCACTGACCACTGACCACTGACCGCTGACCACTGACCACTGACCACTGACCGCTGCTTCACAGGCTGGAAGCCTGTTCCACGGAATCACTAATTCGCGCAAGCGATACAAGTGTTGTCTAATTCTTTGAAGTTGTCACGCTGGACGGTTCGGATATAGTACACGGCTTTACATCCTAATTCCCAAGCCATGACTAGGGTTTCATAGATGTCTTTGGCTTTGAGGGTGCGTTCAGGTTCCTCTGGGAAATAGACTCCTTGGTTTAAGTTAAATAACAATTCCATGGAAATCCCAGTATCAATCCATTGCTGGATAGTGGCGACTGCTTTAACAACTTTTTTCTGATCAAAGTTTTTGTTTTCGTGGTAGAACCAAAAATTGTCTTTAATAAAGGGTGGGGCAATGGGTACAGTGCCTTTTGCCCATTTGTCATAGAAGAATTTGCTGTGAACTGGTAAGACACTAGCGGTACATCCTTGTACTAAGGATGAGGATGTATTGGGTGCGATCGCACTAATATGAGAATTGCGAATCCCAAATTGTTGAATATCCTGAGATAGGGCTATCCAACGCTCTTGATGCTGGGAATTTTCTACAAACCATTCCACTGGTTTAGCACCAATTAGCTTACCTTTACTCCACTCACTACCATCGAAAGCAGCATAAGCACCCCGTTCCATAGCCAGTTCCATAGATGCATGGGTGCAGTAGTAGCCAATATCCTCAAATAAGTTACTAATTTCCTTGAGGTTGTTATAGGTTAGCCACCGTTTAGCTAACCAATCCGCTAATCCCATACAACCTACTCCGATGGTGCGGTATTTCTGATTGTGACTATGAGCTGCTTTAAAAGGAGGAGTGCTTAAATCAATAGTGTTATCCAGAATCCGCACTGCTAGACGACAGATATTGGGCAATTCAGTTTCTTCAATATTGGCGAGATTGATTGAGTCCAAATTGCAACAGTGAGCAGCATTGCCAATTTCGACATTAGAGAAACTTTCGGTACAAAGATTTACCGCTGGGATGTAGCCCTGGTGTTGATTAGGATTAGCACGGTTAATGGTATCCTTGAACGCTAAGTAGGGCATTCCGGTCTCTACTTGCGATCGCATAATCGTCTTGAAGAGTTCCCGAGCATTGACGGTCTTGTAGAGAGTCAGGGTTTCGCCGATGGCTGCTTCAATGGTTTGATAGGCGCTTTCAAACTCTTCTGCCCACAGTTGAGATAGCTCAATGCCTAGCTTGATCCGTACTTCATAGGGATCGATTAATGTCCAGTCTTCTTTATTAACCACCCGACGCATAAACTCATCGGGAATCACCAATTGGGGAAAGATATCATAAGCCTTGCGGCGGGGATCGCCATTTTCCGCTTGCATCTCCAGAAACTCTGGCACATCGAGATGCCACACATCTACACTAACCGTGACTGCCCCTGCCCGACGGCCTCCTTGATTAACTGCGATCGCAGTATCGTTAAGCAGTTTAATCCAAGGAATTACCCCGCCCGAAGCATTGGCTTTGCCCATCACCCAGCTACCGGTTGACCGAATCCGGCTGACATTGACCCCAACACCACCACCGTTTTTGGAGATTCTGGCCGTATCAGTAATTCCTTCAAAGATGCTTTCCAGGTTGTCATCAATGCTAGTGATAAAACAGGAAGACAGAGACCCCTGAGGAATTCTGAGATTAGCCAGGATCGGGGTAGCTAGAGATATTTTCCGTTGTGCGATCGCTTCATAAAATCGCCTTGCCCAACCTAGTCTATCTTCCGGGACTTCCACTGACCCTAGCAGCAGAGCACAAGTTAAAAATGCCTCTTGGGGCAACTCATCCCCTAGGAGATACCGACGAGTTAGCAGTACAGCCCCTGCATAATCATAATCCGTGTCCCAATCCGGATTAATCCAAGAACCTGCTTCTTTCAGCTCCTCAGTCGTATAGGTTAAGATACTGGGGTCATATTGACCAGACTCTACTTTGGAGCGAACAGTTCTAGGGTAGTCACCGTACTCATAACCACGGTTTACCAGGGTGTCTTTCCATAGACTCCAGATCTGTAGTCGTCCTGCTACATAGCGCCAGTCAGGCTGATCAGGACTACACATTTCCAGGGCACAGTTGATCAAGTTATCCTGAATCTCTCTGGTAGTAACACCATCACGCAAGCGGGTAGTGAGTCCGGCTTCTAGAGTGATCGGATTGACATCCTTGCCAGCACAAGCCCACTCAACAACAGCACGAATTTTCGAGATATCAAGGGAAGTCAGAGAACCATCGCGTTTGATCACCTGAATATTACCTTGATTTTGGGTTATGGTTGTTGCCGACAGGGTTTGTTGCATTTTCACTGGTTGGGCAGAATATTAGATTTAACACACCATGACTTGCTAACCCCAAGGTACAACACTACCAATAGGGTTAACTATTTAATTTCCAAGCTCTACTATACTAAATCTGGATTGACTTGGCTTATAGTTGTTGCCGACAGGGTTTGTGGCCTTTTCAGCAGTTGCTCAGAATCTTAGATATAATACACTATTGCTTGATAACCTCAAGTTACAACACTACCAATAGGGTTAACTCTTTAGTTAACAAGCTCTACTATACTAAATCTAGAGTAAGTATAGCAGTAAAATTTATCAACTTTTTTAAGTAACTGACCAAGTAACTCCCCACACCTCCAACATCTGCCGCGCCACTCTGTCTTTCCCTGTTTTACTCATTCCTGACCTTGTCTAATTGTTCTGTTAAACTGAGTACTTGCACCATTGTCATTAATCCTAGGGTGGGCAGTGCCTACCAACGCGCTTTGCAAGCTTGATTATCTGTCTGGTGCACTGCCCACCCTACATGAACTACATGAACTGACCTTGTCTAATTGTTCTGTTAAAGTTATAATAGTGGAATTTGCCATCAGCTTTAGCCCTTGACCGTTCACCATGATGATCACTGCCCAAGACATGACTGCTATTGATGAGAAGCTCTCCAAACGCTTTATTGAACTCGATCCAGAGGGCTACTTCATTATTTACATAGACCGAGAGGCAAGTCTGATCTGTGCTGAACACTACAGTAACAAAATTAATGAGAAAGGCTTAGCAGTTGATCCAGAAACCGGAGAACCATTTCCCTGCGATGGTAAATTAAACCGTACTCCCACCGCTATTTTCAAAGGTAGGACAGCCAAGGAACTAGGCATGAAAATTACCGAAGAAACTAAACCCTGTCCTTTAAGTCGTTTCGATCACGCCCTTTACCTAGGACGAGAATTTGTCAGAGCCGAGATAGCCATGATCAATGGCGAAGAGTATATTCAAGATTAGTGAATAGGTAAGCATTCAGCCATCAGCTATCAGCGTGTCGCGTATCAGCTATCAGCGTGTCGCGTATCAGCGTGTCGCGTATCAGCGTGTCGCGTATCAGCCAAAGACTATGAATCCCTGACAGCAGACCTAAAAGAGATTAAACGAATGCTTACCTGTTTTCTTAAAAAGCTGACGGCTGACCACTGATAGCTGATAGCTAATGCTTACCTGTTTTCTTAAAAAGCTGACGGCTGACGGCTGATAGCTAATAGCTTACGAGCTAAGTCAGGTCTGTCGGTGATTATACCATGTACCCGATTATCATTTAGAAGCTTTCCAATCGTTTTTTGATCATTTACAGTCCAAACAAAAACCGGTTTGCCCTGTTTAGCAGCAATTTTCAATAAACCAAATTTTAACGTTTCCCACTGTAGTGCTAGTATATCTGGGGTAAATCTGATCAGTTTCTGAAACACCAAAATCCCGAAAACCCTCAGTAATATAATCAGAAATTTATTATTTTTTTTACTTAATAACAATCCCGTTTTAACTTCCGGATAATTTGATTTTATCCATCTTAACGATGGAATATTAAATGATAAAATCACAAAGTCATCTATGTTGGTATATCCCATTACTAAGGCCATGACTTTTTCTTCATAGCCTTCTTCTTTGAGCTCAACCGCTAGTTTAATCTTGTTAGTTGTTAGTCTTAAAACTTCCTCAACCGTAGGCACTCTAAACCCTTGCTGACCAGCAATGCGATTTATTTCTGCAAAGCTTAACTGACTGATAGCTTTATTAGCTATCATTGGATCATGATGGGAAATCAATACCCCATCTTTAGTGATTCTTACATCAAATTCGATAAAGTCAGCCCCAAGTTCAATCGCTTTTTCATAGGCTTCAATAGTATTCTCTTTGGCACAATTAGATGCTCCACGATGGGCAATTATCCTATTAGTCAGCATATGTAGCAAAGGGAACAGGGAATAGGGAACAGGGACTTCGGAGCAGGGAACAGGGTAAGTGTGGGAGGTGTGGGAAGTGTGGGAGGTGTGGGGAGATGGGGAGATGGGGAGATGGGAAGATGGGGAGATGGGAAGATGGGGAGATGGGGAGATGGGGAGATATGGGAGTTATGGTAGTGTGGTGAGATTCCCTCGGTGCGCGCCTCCTAGGGCGAGTAAATCGCCCTTGGGTCGCACCGCTCCCGACTCCCTCGGTGCGCGCCTCCTAGGGCGAGTAAATCGCCCTTGGGTCGCACCGCTCCCGACTCCCTCGGTGCGCGCCTCCTAGGGCGAGTAAATCGCCCTTGGGTCGCACCGCTCCCGACTCCCTCGA
>NZ_JAAHGN010000514.1:0-5206 GCF_010672485.1 Moorena sp. SIO2C4
TGGTTGAAGGTTGAACGCGACGCGCGTGCCTATTGGCCAAGGTTAGCAGGTTGAAGGTTGAACGCGACGCGCGTGCCTATTGGCCAAGGTTAGCAGGTTGAAGGTTGTTAGCTTGAAGGTTGAACGCGACGCGCGTGCCTATTGGCCAAGGTTGAAGGTTCAGAAGATAATTTTTAACCAGCTAACCAGCTAACCAGCTAACCTTCAACCAAATAACCAGCTAACCTTCAACCAAATAACCAGCTAACCTTCAACCAAATAACCTTCAACCTTCAACCTTCAACCTGTAACCTGCAACCAGCTAACCAGCTAACCTTCAACCTGCAACCTGCTAACCTTCAACCTGCTAACCTTCAACCTGATCGAGTGATTAGTTCAATCCTGGTAAGTCCAAATTTGCCACGACTTTTGTAATGGCATCCCGACTGGCTTCGGCACCAAACCCCCAAGCCAGGAGGACGCCATAGTCACCCCAGAGGTTAGCGCCAAAGGTGGATTTATAGGTGTATAGCTCAATGAAGCCACTACCAGCAAGCAGGACAATTGCGATCGCATAACTGATCGCAGAGAAAATCCAGAGGCGAAACTCTGCTAGTCTTGGCTCTTGGATAACTATCCGTGGTGTATCGATCCCTGGTGCTTTCTGCAATAATTCAGGTTGGGTGATGAGGAAGCCTAACTTAGTAGAGTTAGCTGGTATTTGTTTGGCTAGTAGAGTGATCGCTTTTTCGATTTGACCATTCAACTCCTGACCAGCTTTTTTATCCGTAGGTTCGAGATTATTCAACTTATTGCGCAAATTCTTTTGCTGACGTTGCCAACTCTGTAACTCTTGTGTTGATATGGTAGTTTCTACCAGCAGGTTGTCCAAGTCCCTGAGTTTAGCATCCAGTTGCAGGTATTTATTAATCTGTTTTGCCAAGTCATCTAACTGCTGATACAAGTCTTGAGGATTTTGGTCAGGTGCCTCTCGGATTGCCAGTTGCAAATTACGGCGTACTGACTGTAGATAAGGGGGGTCAATATCCGGAGTGGCGGGTATTTTTTCTTCCAGGGTCTGACCATAGTTCAGGAGTGCTAGCCAGTCCTCACGACCTTTGCGCCATTTCAGCCACACTGACTCAGCTTGGGTAATTGCCTGA
Organism: Moorena sp. SIO2C4; assembly: GCF_010672485.1. Classification (NCBI taxonomy): domain Bacteria; kingdom Bacillati; phylum Cyanobacteriota; class Cyanophyceae; order Coleofasciculales; family Coleofasciculaceae; genus Moorena; species Moorena sp. SIO2C4. The sequence continues at coordinate 1,143 of NZ_JAAHGN010000514.1, forward strand.
TTACCATCGTTCCAACGTTCCCCCTGCAAAGCCATCTCGACATCTAGCAGATGGCCTTCAATTCGGGTCTTGAAGGGATTTGGTATTGAGTTGAATTGATCGGTGAGTGATGTTTCAGCTAACTGGGGGTCACTGCGCAGTTGGATACGCAATTGACCAACCCGCACCAGAATTTTGTCCCGTAGTTTCCCTCGGCTACGGTAGCTGGACACAGCTATGCTCAATATCACCCCAATGGATATGATTCCCAGAGGTATGGGAAAGGGGTCTTTAATTCGGACTGTTAATGGTACGCTTAGTTCAGTTTCTGAGAACTTAATCAGTAATTCACCACTAAATTCTCCACTTTTGGGGGCATCGTCTAATTGAAACTGGATCGGGATAGATAGTAGACTATTGGCCTCAATCTCCTCGTCTGGTAAAGTAGGCTGAATCAATTTGGCGGGGAAAATTTCTTGGCCATCCTGAGTATTGAGGTCTAGGGAGATGATTTGTAAATCGTTGACGGTGTTAGTCGTGCGCAAGAGTAAGCTGCGGCTTGTGCTAGAACCCCTGGTACCTGCTACAGTCATACTTTTAGGGGTGATGGTGAGATCAGGTTGGGCAAGGGCTGGTGGAGCCGATAGAAATATTAAAATTGGGAGTATTAAAGCAATTAGAGCGCGTTGAGCGCATTTTAGCTGTTTAATCATACCTGTCTTAGTCAAGTGTGACCTCCGATTTTTGATCTGGTACTAAAGCTTAATTTGACATCTCCGCGCTTTAAAAAACGGGGATTCTACAAGGTTGTTACGTGGCGGGTTGAAACCGTGCCACTTCACTTCTTGTGCGATATGATTTACTCAGTGAGGTGAACAGATCATATCGGTTTGGGAGTGCCAAAGCTCCCCTACCCACCTTGGTCAGGTTTAGACCTAACTGTGTGGCTACTTTTCGGGCTATGTTTGCAGCGCCGTTACAGTCTGCATTGATCAGCCATCCTTCAGAAGTTTTATACAGTCCACGCTTAACCCGTTTGCCCGACGGTATCCATCCTTTGGGTTTTTCACCATGTTTTGGGAGGCTGTCGTCGTCAAGGTAAGACGCTTTACTCGTGTACGCTTCCTCGGTAATTGTTAATTTAATCCCGTACTCATAACAAAGTTGTTTTAACCGTTCGATCAATCTTCCGGTGGGGATAACTGCGAAGTTCTGATTACCACGCTTGCCCATATTGGAACGATTCTTCTGCCCTTCGTTCCAACCAATTACCAGATTCCCAATGCAATCATTCAAACAGCGATTAATAATCAACCTAGCTGCTTTATTGATCGCATCTCTGATTTGGTTGTTGCGTTTCCGTTGTACCCGGTCAAGGTTAGAATTCCAGTAAAACTCTGGCTTGCCCTGTTTGTACTTGGCTACCAGACGACAATAACCTTGGTTCATTGACTTAAGCTTACGACCATCAATAATCAAGCTTTTCCCACAGGTTGAAACTCCAGTCAACCAGTTGGTTCCACCGTGATCAAAGCTCCAGGCTTGAGTGTAGTCAAGGTTTGGGTTGCTAGCAATCGCTTCTTTCCCGTTGTCGATCACCCAATCAATCCATAGCTCTCCTAAATACGGGCGAACAGTAACTTCTTTCACCCAGTCCGGATCTATAAAATCTGGTGGTTCTAATGCGATTTCAGTTATTAAATGAGGCTTAGTTTCTTTGCTTATTGACGGATCAAACAAGCCTTTTTTGTAGTTGAGTGCTTGTCGGGGAAAAGTTACAGCAGCCAATCCCCCTTTCTTTCTGTACCTAAGCAGTCTTGGTCTGTCAACTTGGCCCTTGTAATAAAGACCTACTAATTGGTTGTAACTGGCAATGGACTCACCTACTGTCTTTAGGGTCTGTTGAGCCGACTGGGCAGCCATTGCTTTGTAATTGGGAGTTAACTTTAAAGTTTTATCTAGTTCTGGGTACTTTGTACTGCACTTATAGGTCTTCCAGCCATACCTAAGCTCATCATCCTTCCAGTAAGTAGTGAATGATTCTTCTTGCTGTTCAAGCCAACTGTAGTGTTTTTGTTTGGTGTAATAAATTGCACAATTAATCAAGCTATTTGCTTGCTCACACTGAAAGACCCAAAAAGCTTTATCTTCATCAGTAAATGACGCTTTAACTGGAATTGTTCTATACAACTTTCTATCTCCTCCTATCCTTTATTATAGACACGGCGGGTTAAAACCCGTCGTGTCCGTTTCATCCCGGAGACGAAACCTTAGAAGAGTGGAGCCTTATTTCATGAGTTTTAACCCTTTTTTGCATAGTCTGTCGCCTATAAAGGCTCCACTCTTCTTACGGTAACTTCTGACCCTCCTTAAAAGAGAGGGGTTCTCACGTTCCCGGATATTTGGATAGACCCAGCATTGAGAGGAAAATTGGTCATGGTAGGTGACAACAGGCAACAGGGGATAGGGGATTTGACCCATGATTAATCATTAATTATTAATCCATTATATAGCGTTTATCTTCCGGTTCAGGTAGATTCAATACCTTGAAAGCCCCGTGGAAAAAGCCTTTGGCAGCACTACATCCCGACTCCCGACTCCCGACTCCCGACTCCCGACTCCCGACTCCCGACTCCCGACTCCCGACTCCCGACTCCGATTAACCCAAGACGAAAGTCCCTAAACCCATTGATAACTGCTATAATTGTAAGGTTGTGTTCTGCGATATGGGAATTGATTGAGCGCTACACCCTACCCGAGATGGGGGAATTGTGGACGGATACCTACAAGCTCAAAACCTGGCTTCAGGTGGAAATAGCTGTTTGTGAAGCACAAGCGGAACTGGGTAAGATTCCCGGTGAAGCAGTAGAGGAAATTAAGGCAAAGGCGGATTTTGACCTCAAGCGGGTGCAAGAGATTGAGCAAGAAGTCCGCCATGACATGATTGCCTTTCTGACTAATGTGAATGAGTATGTAGGGGATGTGGGACGCTACATACACTTAGGCTTGACTAGTTCCGATGTTTTAGACACTGCCTTGGCACTGCAACTGGTTGCTAGTCTAAATATTATCCTCGAACAGATCGAGAAGCTTGCTCAAGCGATTCGCTACCAGGCACAACAACATCGCTACACGGTGATGATTGGTCGTTCTCACGGAATTCATGCTGAACCAATTACCTTTGGTTTTAAGCTGGCCGGTTGGTTAGCAGAAGTTTGCCGCCATCGCGATCGCTTAGTGGGTCTGCGTGAAAACATATCTGTGGGCAAGATTTCTGGTGCTGTGGGAACCTATGCCAATATTGACCCTCAAGTGGAAGCGATCGCATGTCAAAACCTGTCACTGCAACCTGATACTGCCTCAACCCAAATTATTTCTCGCGATCGCCATGGTGAGTTTGTCCAACAGTTAGCTCTGTTAGGGGCAACCATTGAACGGTTTGCTGTGGAAATTCGCAATCTCCAAAAAACCGATGTCTTAGAAGTAGAAGAATTCTTTTCTAAAGGACAGAAAGGTTCGTCTGCTATGCCACACAAACGTAATCCAATTCGTTCTGAACGGCTAAGCGGGATGGCACGAATTCTGCGGAGTCATGCGGTGGCTGCTTTAGAAAATGTTGCCCTATGGCATGAGCGGGATATTTCTCATTCTTCTGTAGAACGAGTTATTCTGCCAGATGTGTGTATTTTAACTCACTTCATGTTAGTGGAAATCACAGATTTAGTGAAACACTTGTTGGTTTATCCAGAAAACATGAAGCGGAATATGAATGTTTATGGGGGTGTGGTCTTTAGCCAAAAGGTGTTGTTAGCGTTAGTAGAAAAGGGGATGAATCGGGAAGATGCTTACAGTATTGTTCAGTCTTGTGCCCATCAAGCCTGGAATAAACCTGAGGGAAACTTCTACAATTTGATTATTAAGGATCCTGACGTTACGAGTAAGCTAACTCCTTCAGAAATAGAGGAATGTTTTAATCCCCAGCACCATTTTCAACATTTGGACGAGGTTTATCAACGGTTGGGAATCTAGGCCACTGATTGTAAGCATATGCGCTACGCGCACGCTACTTGAGGTGCCGTCAGCTA
>NZ_JAAHGN010000515.1:0-5203 GCF_010672485.1 Moorena sp. SIO2C4
TCCGCAGTCCTCAATTGGTTGTGCAACTCTTCAGCAACGCTACAAGCCATTGGTTTAAGGTCGTTGTAGATAATGCCTGCTTTTGGTATACTCACCAGTCCCCGTCTTGAACTACTTGGATTAAATTATCTGAAACATCATGGACAATTGTGATTTAATCAGCTACTGTCTTGATGCAGTCGCGCTATGGGAACCGGCTGTGTGCTCAGGCTGGCATCCGCACCTTGGAAGCCCCGTCGAGAAGCACTTTTGCTGCACTGGCTCCCCAAAACCTCCCGCTTATCGATTTTCCAGGAAATATCTAGGATTTAGATTTAAAAGGAGTCCTCTTCTTAGACTTCTTTTTAGCTTTCTCGTAATCGATTTCTTTGAGCTTATTCATAATCCGGTTAAAGTATTCTTGTAGATATTCTTCCAAAGTTGTGGTTTCCTTAGGGTCTAGGCCAAAGACCTCGTATACCTTATCCATCGGTGCATCCAGCGGTTTCCCGCTCACTAGCACCTCAGTGAAGGCAAGCCGATCTGCCACATTCCAGCCCCACTGAAAAAATCTCACGAATCGCCGCATACCCCGCAAAAAATTTATTGGGAGTCGGGCTATTTTAGCATCTTTACCGGACAACCGCTCACACAGGTTAATGATTTCGTAGGTACTATAGGCTCTGGTTCCCACAACCGGGAATGTCTGATTTACTGTTTCTGGAACTTCCAGAGCACGAATGCCAAACTTAGCAATATCCTGGGTGTTCATATAGGCGATGGGAGAGGTTTCTCCTGTAATCCAAACCGCCTGTCCATCCAAAATGGGGATCGCATACTGACCAATTAAGCCTTGCATAAAGCCACTTGGTTTCAAGATTGTGTGTGGCAATCCTGATTCTGCCAGAAATAGTTCTGTACAGTGCTTTATTTCCATCAGTGGGACATGAGCAAAATTCTCACTTCCCAGAATTGAGAAAAAGACATATCTTTCTATACCAGCAGCCACAGACGCTTGAATGAGGGCAACTTTCCCTTCCCAGTCTACCTGTCTGATGGTCAGAGAATCTGTTGGTCTCGATGTTGCCGCATCAATGACAGCTGTGATCCCTTCCAGGGCTTTTGGTAGGGTTTCTGGAACACACAGGTCTCCTTGTACTAGTTCTGCTCCCCATTCTTTAAGGAAAGAAGCTTTTCGTGGACTGCGTACAAGACAGCGTACCTGATGATCCTCGTCTAGTGCACGACGAACCACCTGTCTTCCTAAGGTGCCAGTTGCACCGACGACCAACAAGTTCATTATAGTAATTTTAGTAAGGAATCTTAAACTTTCTATAAGATTCTATCAGAAATTTTGTCGATCTCTCATTTTTCTGGTATTCAATAGGCAACGCCATCAGGTGAGGGGTGTGGGAGAATGGGTTTAGGCTAAGACAGCATAAGTGATTGGTTTAAAAGAAAACTGTGCCAGAATTCTTGACCAAACCCCACAGCCGTTACCCCATAACCCATTCACTAGAAACTATTCTGACACTCCCTGGATTTTGAGTAGCAAGAAGCCTAAGCCCAAACCCACAAGAATCAGGGTGAAGGACAAAAACGCTGCATTGAAAATTTCTGTACCCATTAGTTTTATGATCTCCTATGTACTTTTGTTACAAGGTATCATGACTAGGGTGCGAGAATATAGCAATCCTATGGAAATCCTGAGCAAGAGTATTCCAGCAAAGGGGTTAGGGTACTGGAGTGTTTACGAATTATGTCAGACTTGTCAACAAACCATCAGAACATGTCTTTGACAGGAAAACTTAACTCACCACCAAGGCGTCCTAGGTTAGCGGTGACCTTGGGAGATCCGGCAGGCATTGGACCAGAAGTTGTCCTCAAGGCATTGGCAGATTCCCAAGTCACTAGGAATTGTGAGATAACCGTGATTGGCAGTCGGTACCTCTTGAATGGGGCTTACACCCAGCTAAGTCAGCAGGGGATTGAAGATGTAGCTACTTTAGCTTCCCCAGAGACATTATCAATCCTTGACATTGAGTTGGATTACGGACAACGGCCTCAAATAACCCCAGGTGTTGGTAATGCTGCTAGTGGTGCTCTTAGTTTTATGTATCTGGAAAATGCGATCGCACTCACCCAACGTGGTGAGTTTGATGGTATTGTGACCGCACCCATTGCCAAGTCTCTCTGGAAAGCCGCAGGACATGATTATCCTGGTCAAACTGAAGTGCTAGCCCACTACTCTGGTGTCAAACAATTTGGGATGCTCTTCGTAGCGCGATCGCCCCATAGTGGTTGGGTGCTACGTACACTTTTAGCTACCACACATATTCCTTTAAGTCAAGTCCCAAATACCTTAACGCCACTATTGATGGGGAGTAAACTAGACTTACTGATCGCCTGTTTGGCTAGTGATTTTGGCATCAACAAACCTCGAATCGCGATTTCTGGGTTAAATCCTCATAGTGGTGAGCAGGGTCAGCTAGGTTGTGAAGAACAAGATTGGCTGATTCCCTGGCTAGAGCAAGAGCGCCAGCAACGCCCGACTATCCAATTAGATGGACCAATACCTCCTGACACTCTTTGGGTAAAACCTGGTCAGGCTTGGTACGGCAACCACCAGCAGTACGCTGATAATGCTCATGATGCTTATTTGGCACTCTATCATGACCAGGGCTTAATTCCTGTCAAACTCATGGCATTTGACAGAGCGATCAATACTACCATCGGTTTACCCTTTGTGCGTACTTCTCCTGATCATGGCACAGCGTTTGATATTGCCGGTCTTGGCATTGCTAACGCTACTAGCATGAAGGCTGCAATTAGCCTAGCTACTGAACTGGTGAACCAGAGGTTGAGTAACCCTTTAGCTATCAGTGCTTAGAACAAACTTTTAGTCAACCTTTACTCTCTTAGTGGAACCGCCAACTGGACTTTTTGAGTATTGCGAGTAGTTGGGGATTGAGGAAACACATTAAGTTCTTCCTGCTGGATGGTATCCCCAAAAACTATGTCTACATTGTCACTTGAACCAACCTTGAACTTAGGCTGTAAATTGTTACCTAAGCCTTCCTTTTCCTCCAGCTCTAGTGATGTTGGGAAAAAGGTGCCATAATCGTCTGAGACCGTGCGACCATTAACTTGGCGGAGGGTGTCACCAGACAGGGTTACTGAACCGCTTGGCTCACTAGACTGCGCTCCTGACTGAGCATAGGCAAGAGGTACCAATCCCACAACTATCCAGCCGATTCCTACTATAACTAGTGTTTTACGGATCATCAGCTTTCTCCTGGTTTTTTTATTTACGTTATTTTATTTATTTATTTATTTTTATTTTAGTAGTCATGACATTAATCTGGCATCCTAATACATCCTTATAAAAAAAAATAAGCGGTAGTAATTTTAACTATAGTTATTAACTATACTTGGCACAAGTATAACTTAAGCTTTTAACTGGCGCTATCAGTCAAGGCACTACTTGAAAAGCTACCCTTGCCAGCTATAAGCTCGTAAGCATTCAGCTATCAACTAATGCGCTACATCACAGCGTCGAAGCCTGTGCCACGCAAGCTACTTGAGGTGCTATCAGCTTATGGGCTATCAGCTTATGGGCTATCGACAAGCTAAGGGAACAGCTTTTGAATAAGCGATGCAGCGCCGACCTGCGGGGGTTTCCCCCACTCGCGCTTTGCATCAAGAAAACAGGTAAGCATTCGTTTAATGTCTGTTACGGAAAGCTGTTCCCGTAGCGTGAGCCTTGGCCTATGGCCACGCACTAGCGTTTGGCTGACGGCTAACGGCTGACTGCTGAATGCTTAAATAAGCTCCAGAGCCTCAGAGGCTGACTGCTAAAAGCTCACCGTCAACAATATCACTTACTTTATGACCATCATTCGTGTACCAAAGTCCTGGGAACTGCCAGAGCAACAAGTCACCTCAGAAACGGCTTATTCTAACCGACGTCGCTTTCTCAAAAATTTAGTTGGTGCCAGCCTAGGCACTGGAATGCTCTCAATTCTTGGTTGTCAAGCTTCCTCTTCTGCCTCAGACAAAGCTCTTGTGGAAACCCTAAATCAACCTAAGTTAAAATCCTTAGCAACCAATCCAGCTTTTGCCAGTGTTGACAGACCCATCACTGATCAGGATCTTGCTGGACAGTACAACAATTTTTATGAATTTGGCGGCAGTAAATCGATCTGGCAAGCAGCCCAAAATTTACCAACCAAAGACTGGAAGCTACAGGTGACGGGATTAGTCAAAAATCCCCAAACCTATGACCTAGATGATCTGCAAACTAAATTTCCCATCGAAGAGCGGATCTATCGCTTCCGCTGTGTAGAGGCGTGGTCAATGGTGCTACCCTGGATCGGATTTCCGATGAAAGCGCTGATCAAAGCAGTAGAACCTACTTCAGAGGCTAAATTTGTGCGATTTACCTCCTATTATGACCGCAAAATTACTATTGGTCCAGGCATACACCTTGGTTCCTTACCTTGGCCTTATACCGAAAGTTTACGTGTTGAGGAAATGGCTAACGAACTAGCATTTTTTGCTATTGGTATTTATGGTCATCTATTACCCAAGCAGCATGGTGCTCCTATTCGCATGGTAGTGCCCTGGAAATATGGTTTTAAAGGAGCAAAATCCATAGTCAAAGTCGAGTTTTTAGCTAACCAGCCAGCTACCTACTGGAATACCATCAATTCCTATGAATATGACTTTGAGGCAAATGTTAACCCCAATAAGCCTCACCCCAGATGGTCACAAGCTACAGAAAAATTCATCAGTAGCGGTCCTAACTTATCCTGGGAAAAACGACCCACCCTACTTTACAACGGTTATGGGGAATATGTAGGTGGTCTGTATGGTTGAAGGTTATTTGGTTGTTCGCCTTTGGCGTTAGGTGTAGGGTAGGTTGAAGGTTGAAGGTTGAAGGTTGAAGGTTGAAGGTTGAAAAATGAAGGTTGAAGGTTGAAGGTTGAAGGTTGAAGGTTGATCGCCCTTGGCCTTCACTTCGGGTAGGTTTTTTAGTTACTGTCGGCCTTTACGCTTTCGTAACCTGAATCACCTGTAAACTACCACCTGCGTACAAGGAGCGATTCAATTTTGGTCAATACTGCTGCTCACCGTCCAAAGTGCGGGTGGATACGCAAAAACCCGCAGCTCACCATACTCGTCACTAATCCAGACAACCCCTATCACTGGGTGAGCATTAAGT
>NZ_JAAHGN010000516.1:0-5197 GCF_010672485.1 Moorena sp. SIO2C4
TCCCAAATTGCCAGGATCCAATCGACACTGGAACATTCCTATCCTCGTGCCATAACCGAGCGAGAAGAAATCTTGATCTACCTATACAGCAACTGCCGACTTTCCATGACCCCCCAGGAGTTTTACTGGAAATGGCAAGTTAACCAAGAAGACATCGGTAACATCTGCTGCCGCTCAACTTACGCTGTCAACAGCTGGCTGGCCCAAGGTGCTCGCTATAAAACTCCTTCTTCCGATTCCTTATATCATCTGGCCTTAATGGATTTCCTGCTAGAAAATTTCGAGGCCATTCCAAAGGAGTTATTAAATCAGCTCTGTTCTAAAGTTAAAAGTTGTTAGAATTAAGAATGTAGAATGTAGAATTAAGAATGTAGAATTAAGAATGTAGAATTGAGAATGTAGAAGGCTGAAGGCTGAAGGCTGAAGGCTGAAGGTTGAAGGCTGAAGGCTGAAGGCTGAAGGCTGAAGGCTGAAGGTATAATGTATAATGTATAATGTATAATGTATAAAGAATAATACCTAATATAGACTTATCAATTCTAAATTCTTAATTCACCATTCTAAATTCTTAATTCTACATTCTAAATTCTTAATTCTACATTCTAAATTCTTCATGGGGAACTTTTTATCCGCAGATTCGTCAAAGCCGCCAAAGCTACAATATTCTCCACTCAGAGACTTTCCTGATCTGATCCATAAACCTAGAAAATATCCTGATCTGAGCCATCAATCTGGGAAAAATGTATATATTAATCTAGTTGGAATTGGCATAGAACCCACGGAGTCCACTTATGAAACGTTATAAAATTCTCGCCCTACTAGGGATAACAGCAGTATCGACAATCACTGCTACTCAGGTTTTAGCTATGGAGACAGGTTCCTGGAACTTAATCACTGAACCTGACTCTAGTGACAATAGTCTATTGGAGGATGTTTCATTCTTTAAATACACTATATTTGATACCGGTGCTGGCGCAAGAGAGCCCCAAGATCCAGATCCTAGACCCCCACGCTACGACATTCCACAATCGGGACTTCAGTAGAGTCCGGTTCAGCTAGAGCTTGATCATATCCATAGCATTTTTATTTGAGTTGTGAACATACTTGCTTAAAAAAAGGCAAGAGGCAAGAGGCAAGAGTTAATCAACTAGCGATGCATCCGTTATAGCAGTCGAAGTAAAGGTTAAAACATATTTCTGTTCCCTATTACCCTGCCCCTTATTAAGGATAAACGTTGCTATAAAACCCTCTTTAGTATTGCCTTTTGCCTTTTGCCTTTTGCCTTAAAAGCTGATTTACTCTTGCTCCTCAATTCCCTCACAGAGTTTTTTGTCTTCTTGGTTGACGTTCGGATTATTTTTCAGATAATTACCGATCTGATCACAAGCACGCTTCAGTAAGTAATTAACATCGTTTGATTGACTGTAATCTAAATATTGACTGTAATTTAAATTCCAAATACTCACCCGATTCGCTGCGTTAATCGAGACTAGGGTTTCACCGTCTGGACTGAAATTCACAGACTCCACAGGTTCAGAACCCTCGCTTAACGTTCCGATTAAAAGTCCATTGGGGTTCCATAGTTTAACTGTTCCATCCGCACTAGCAGAAGCAATAATGTCTCGATTGGGGTGAAAACTGACATCATAAACAGTTTTTGTATGCTCTACTACTGTTTTAGAATCGAAGTGCTGCCAGGAAATGTCTTTACGACTCCATATGACCATAAAACCACGGGCAGCACCTGCCACAATCCGCTTACCATCGGGGCTGAAACTAAGGGAGGACAACTTGCTATCCCCAGGAAGGGTAGTAATTAGAGTTCCGTCCTGCTTCCAGAGTTTCACTGTCTTGTCATTACTGGCAGAGGCAATTAACTGACCATCGGGACTGAAACTGACGCGATTAATGGCATCTGTATGTCCCGCTAAAGTACGTAACAATTTCCCTTTCCTGCTCCAAAGTTTCACTGTTCCATCCTCACTAGCAGAGGCAATGATTTGGCTATCAGGACTGAAACTAACGCTATAAACTGGAGCGCTATGCCCCTCTAGAGTATGTAGCAGTTTCCCATCGTCATTCCAGAGTTTCACCGTCTTGTCATAACTGGCGGTAGCAATTAACTGACCATCAGGGCTGAAATCAACCCCATTCACAAAACCCTGATGTCCCTCGAGGGTGAGTTCCCTAATCTGCTTCTCCGGGTTCCAGAGTTTGACCGTGTTATCATCTCGACTAGGAGAGGCAATGATATCACCATCCGGGCTAAAACTAGCACCATAACCATAGACTGTATAGGTAGGTTGGAAAACCTTACGCCAGGTTTGGTCAAGACTCCAAAGTTTGACAGTGAAATCAACACTAGCTGAGGCTAGCATCTTACTATCAGGAGTGAAACTAACCTGATTGACAATATCTTTATGACCAGGAAGGGTTGAAATTGGTGTGCCGTGACTAGTCCAGAGTTTTATTTTTCCGTCACTAGTCCCTGAGGCAATCCACTCACCATCCGGACTAAAGCTGACACTATTAATAGGATGATCATGTCCTGCCAAGGTTTTCTCTAACCTTCCATCACGGCTCCACAGTTTCACGGTCAGATCATCACTAGCTGAAGCAATGGTCTGACTATCCGGACTGAAAATTACACTCCAAACAGCTTTTTTATGCTCCTCTAGAGTTTTGATGAATGTACCGTCACGACTCCAGAGTTTGACCGTTTTGTCTTTACTAGCTGAAGCAATTAACTTTCCATCATTGCTAAAACTAACACTCAATACAGCTTCTTCATGTTCTGTCAAGGTTTTGAGCAAAGTCCCATCACGCTTCCAGAGTTTAACGGTTTTATCACCACTGGCTGACGCAATGGTCTCACCATCCGGGCTAAAACTTACCCACTTCACCCCTTTACCATGTCCCCTCAAGGTTTTAATTAACCTTCCATCCCGACTCCAAAGTTTAACGGTTTTGTCTTTACTGGCTGAAGCAATTATCTGATTATCAGGGCTGAAACTGACGCACCACACTGTATCATCATGTTCTTCTAAGCTATGCAGCAATTGGCCATCACGACTCCACAGTTTGATGGTTTTATCAGAGCTAGCTGAAGCAATTAGCTGATTATCTTGACTGACACTGACACTCAAGACACTACCTTGATGTCCCTCTAAACGATGGTGTTCTTGGATTAAGTTTACTGCTTGCCAGAGGTTAGATATAGTCTCTTTTTCAAGGTCTGATTTTGCTATTTTATAGTTTAATAGTTTCCCTGCCTTGATACTGCTTAAAAGGGCATCAATCTGATTTTCATCTACAAGAAAAGAAAGCTTATATTTAGCATTGAGTTGAGCAAGGATCGTCTCTGTTTGGTGAAAATTTACCGATTGCCACAGCCCGATTGCGATAGCTGCTAATATAGTCATCACCACGCTAAATCCCCCTAACCCCATCACCAACCATTTCCGAAGCCGTTGTCGCGCTTCTCGCTCTTTTTCAAGTTCCGCTCTCATGTCAGCCCCTTGTCGTTGTCGAATGAAATCTACTAAATAATCATGGACTAATTGATAGCGATCGCTATAAATCTCTCGTAACAGCAGCACTAAGCCAGATTTAACAAAAATTTCCAACACTAAATCTAATCGTTTTAGCTCTGTGTCTACATCAGCGGCCAAGGCTTTTAATTCTTTTTCCAAATCATGGCGAGTTTTGAGAGGGCGGGTGTTGTTTTCATCCGTTAGCAAGTACAACACTAATTCAGCCGCCCGTTTGTTCTCAGCACCACAGGCTTCCACTACTTCTTCTAAGTATTGGTTGACTAATTCAGCTTTTGGGTTATCTCCTAGATGTTGATACTGTTTTAGGGTGGTAATTTTGTTTCGTTCCAGTTGCGCCCCTACCACTTGCAACTCAATTGGTCGAATCTCCCCTAATTCTTTGCCTAAATCATCCACTAATTTATCAATCAGTGTTTGCTCTAGGGGAAACTGAGTTTGCTCCGTTAAGCCTTCAAGATATAATTTGGCATCTGGTGGGGTAAGATTACCCAATTCAAACAGAATTCTCTTATCTAAAATATTGTTATTAATAACCTCTAAATCGATTCCAAACTTATTACATTCCAACAGGCAATGTAAATAATCTTCTCGCACAGACAAGATTACCTTTACATAAGGAATATTCAGACAGTCTCGCAAAAATTCATAAAAACCTCGCCTCTGCTTGGGGTTTGAGCAAACCAATAAAAACTCTTCAAACTGGTCAAATATTAAAACAGTAAGCAAATTTTGCCTAGCATTATTGTGCAACTGCTCAAGAATGAGGGCGGTTGAATCAAGCTTAGTAGATACAGATGCTAAATTTAGTCTCTTCTTCAGCGTCTTTTTTAAGGATTTGCCTAGTGCTTGAATCCAATTCCTATAAACTCGCTGCAAAACCGGCAATACCCGACGGGTATTAATGGTTTTCCGTTCTAATGCTGGTATTAATCCCGCCTCAATCATCGAACTTTTCCCCGCCCCGGACTGTCCATGAATCACAGTTAGTCTAGAGCGCTCCTGTTCCATGCGCTCAATCAGACGATTAACATGGTGTTCCCTGCCAGAAGCCGCAATTTCTGGCGCTATCCTTTCTGAGCACTCAACCGTTGCTAAAACTGGGTTAGTTACCTGCTGCTTAGGCTGCAATCGACCAGCACCAATGAATGCCCGAAACCCAAACCGGCTCTCAATCCCCTGTTGGTCTTGTTTAATCTTAAAGGCAGTGAGATAGTGCCCTTGTTGGCAATAGGCCTGGTGTAATTCCTTCAAGATACCAATATAAAGTTCTGGATCATAGTGGGGTTTGGTTTCTGCTCTAGCAGTTTCCAAGTTCTCAAGTGCTGCTTGTAATTGACCAAAATGTTTTTGCGATCGCATAGTCCCAAGCAGTGCTCGCCCCAAGGAAAATAAATACCAACCCTGGGCAAAAGACTTGTGCCAGTCTAAGAAAGTTTCTTGTTCCGGTGAGGGATTGACTATCTTAGCTGATGCCGTTGATAGCAGAAAAAGCGCTTGTTTGGAATACTGTTGCGCTTTTTTAAAGGCTGATTTGGCTAGGGCTACTTCAGCCAAAAAGCCATAAGCTCGTGCCATTCTGAATGGATCAGAATAGGTTTGATGGAGCGCCAAGGCTTTATGGGCAACTTTCTCTAACTCCTCCC
>NZ_JAAHGN010000517.1:0-5186 GCF_010672485.1 Moorena sp. SIO2C4
TATCAGATTACTGGACTTAATTCCCTCAGTACAGACCAAAAAGTAGCCTTACCTGACGATACTGTATCACGAGATGCGATCGCACTAGCGGCTGATGCCAAACATGCTTGCATCCAACTATTTCAGATCCGTGCTGGTCACTTAGTCGGGCGCTTGGGATTTTTTGCCGATGTAGCCCCTCAAGGGAATGGGGGGATAGAACTCGGAGCCATTTTACAACGGGTTTTAGAAGAGCATTACCAAACTGCTGATGCGGTGGAAATCCCCACAGAAATTTTGGTGCAACACCCGTTACCCGATGGGGAGATGTTGGCTGACTATTTGAGCCGGAGCAAAGGTCGAAATGTGACTATACTCACTCCCCAACGGCAAACCAAAGCTGAACTGATTGAAATGGTCAAGCGCAATGCTAACTATGAACTGGAACGCACCCAGCGATTGGTTGACCGCAACACCAAAGCCATGGAGGATTTAGCTAACATTCTTGACTTACCGGATTTACCACGGCGCATAGAAGGGTATGACATTTCCCACATCCAGGGGAGCAATGCAGTGGCTTCTCAGGTAGTGTTTCTAGATGGCACACCAGCCAAGCAGCACTACCGTCACTACAAGATCAAAAATCCTAATATCACTGTCGGTCACTCCGATGATTTTGCTAGCCTTGCTGAGGTGATTCGCCGTCGCTTCAAAAAAAGTCAACTCGAACCAGAACTAGCAGATAATCAAAACTCAACAAGCAACACTAAACACTCAACACTCAACAACCAAAACTCAACACCCAAAACTCAACAATCAACAAGCAACACTAAACACTCAACACTCAGAAAAGATTGGCCTGATTTGGTAATTATTGATGGCGGAAAAGGACAGCTGTCAGCAGTTGTAGCAGTATTGCAAGAGCTAAATTTACAAGAAGAAGTGCCTGTGGTAAGCTTAGCTAAACAGTACGAAGAACTATTTTTACCAGAGGAGCCATTACCCTTAAACACTGATCCCGAGCAACCAGGGGTGCAACTTTTACGCAGGGTCAGAGATGAGGCTCATCGGTTTGCGGTGAATTTTCATCGGAAACAAAGAAGTAGTCAGTTAAATCGTTCCCGTTTAGATGAGATTCCTGGATTGGGATTTCAGCGGCAAAAACAGTTATTGGCTCACTTTAACTCCATTGATTATATTCGCAACGCATCGGTTAAACAGCTTGCTGAAGTACCAGGCATTGGTTTGCGTTTATCCAAGGAAATTTATCACTACTTCCACCCATGACTAGACCTTTTTAAAAGGTATATCTTATAACTACTACTAGAGTTTTATCGGTCAGCAAACAGAGGAAAATGCCACACAAAAACTGAGGCAACAACAGGTGCGACCCGTGGCGAATTTAATAATTAGATGCGGAAAGCGCACCTATGAAAGAAAAACTGAGACAATCTAGTCTGATCTGCCAATTAGTCTGAAGATATAGACGTTGCGGTATCAATCTCTAAGTAGGTTTACTCTCTAAGTCGTTTGACTCAATGGACTTGGATGTAAAGGACTTGTAGGTTTCGCGTTCCCGTAGCGGCTCCTTAGGAGCATCGCTTCCTGTGGGCTTTCTTTCTGTGGGCTTTTTTCTGTGCTCTTTGGCGATGCTTTGCCGATGTCGATGTTGGGGAGGGCTGAATCGGTGACTAAATTATGTGATTAACTATTATACATCTTATTTGATTAAGAAAAAACATGGATAGACAGTTTCAGCTCAGGTCCTAATACTTTTTAAGTTAATAATTTTTAAGTTATATTAAGAAGTAACCCTAAAAAATCATCTTTCTTTAATAAAATTACCCAGCACTACCAGTAACAGGGGAATAACCATGACCCGAAACACTTTAGATGAACAGAGATCTCAGCTGAATGGCTCTGGCACTATCACTGAGCCAGATCACCAACAGAGATCTCAGCTGAATGGCTCTGGCACTATCACTGAGCCAGATCACCAACCATTACACCAAGCTAATCACCAACAGGAGGATTCAGCCTCATCATTACCCAGCTCCGGGACTAGTGAATCCCAAAACTCCTTGACATCAGGAGCAGGTAGTTTAGTGATTGCTATGGGTATGGGAATTATGCTGACTTTCGTAGGAATGCGATTGATCGGGACAGCTCCAAAGGTTCAAAAAACCGATTCCCCTGCTGAAACTGTTCAAACCCCTGCGGCTGTCCCCTCTGCTGAAACCCCTGGGGCTGTTGCCTCTGCTGTACCTGCTCAAACTGTTACAGTGGCAGACGTAAAAACCACCACAGTTAACCGAACCCTAGAAGCTATTGGTAGTGTTGCTGCTTTTGAGGAGATTAGGGTCAAATCCCAAGCAACGGGTTTACAGATTAAACAGGTACTGGTTAGAGAAGGGGAATTTGTCAAGGCCGGACAAGTAATGGTCAGGCTAGATAATGCTGTGCTTCAGGCACAGTTAGCTCAAGCTCAGGCAGCAGTTGCCCAAGCTGAAGCCCGTTTAGCAGAACTCAAAGCAGGGACACGCTCAGAAGAAAAAGCCCAAGCTAGAGCTCGTCTAGACCAAGCCCAAGCTCGTCTAAGACAGGCCCAAGCCAGTATCCCTAGACAAATTGACCAAGCCAAAGCCCGAGTGGCATCGGCTGTTGCACAGTTGAGTCTAGCTAAACGTCGCTTCGAGAGCCAGGAAAAATTGATTGCCGAGGGAGCCATCTCCCAAGACCGCTATAATGAGGTGGAAAGTCAATATTTCAGTGCTCAAGCGAATTTATCTGAAGCCCAACAACGCCTTGAGCAAACACGAAACACCAACTCCCCAGAAATTGCTCAGTTAGAAGCCGCTGTCGTAGAAGCGCAACAGCAGCTCCAGCAAAGATTGGCTGGTTCCCGTCCAGAAGTAATTGCTCAAGCCCAAGCTCAACTGGCTAGAGAAAAGGCACAAGTCCAGTTAGTGATGGCGCAACTGAACGATACCCAAGTGGTGGCACCAGTCAGTGGCAAAGTAGCCACTAGAAATGCCCGTGTCGGTGATATTACCTCTTCGTCAGAAACACTCTTTACCATTATCGAAAAGGGGCGTTTGGAACTGTTATTAAGGGTACCCGAAACCCAACTGTCCCAAATTCAGATTGGACAACCAGTAGAAATATCTTCTAAAGGAGATAGCCGCCTGAAGCTTTCTGGAACAGTACGAGAAATTGACCCGATAGTTGATCAGCAGTCTCGTCAGGCTCTGGTAAAAGTAGATTTACCCAATTCCGGCACCTTGCGACCAGGGATGTTTTTACAAGGCTCCATCACCACCTCAGCCACTACCGGTCTAACTATACCATCGAAAGCAGTATTGCCCCAAGCCGACACTAGCGCTATCGTTTACCGACTCGAAGCAGATAACACCGTTAAAGCACAACCAGTGGTAATGGGAGAACTGCTCCCTAGTGGGCAAGTAGAAATCAAGAGTGGTTTATCCGCAAGCGATCGCATTGTAGTCAAAGGTGCTGCTTTCCTCAAAGACGGCGATCCCGTCCAAGTATTAGAAACTCCATAGAAGCGTTGAAAGTTAACCGGTTACAGCTTCCATGTTGATTAACGGTTGAAAGTTAACCGGTTACAGCTTCCATGTTGATTAACGGTTGAAAGTTAGCCGGTTACAGGTTCGATATTGGGCAAATAACCTTGGCCAAAAGCCCACGCTACGGGCACAATCTTGGCCAAAAGCCCACGCGATCGCGTTCAACCAACTAACCTTCAACCAACTAACCTTCAACCAACTAACCTTCAACCAACTAACCTTCAACCAACTAACCTTGGCCAATAGGCCACGCGATCGCGTTCAACCTTCAACTATTTAAAAGATGTCCTTCCACGTCTCCTCTTGGTCAATTAAAAATCCGGTTGCTACTCTGGTCATGTTCCTGGTTTTAGGAATAGTCGGTCTATTCTCCTTTATGCAGTTGGGAATTGATCGGCTCCCTAATATTGATCTTCCAGCGGTGATGGTTACTGTTACCCAGCCAGGAGCAGGACCTGCAGAACTGGAATTCCAGGTCACGAAAAAAGTTGAAGATGCTGTTGCTAGCCTCGGAAATATTGACCAAATCAGCTCCACGGTTACTGATGGCAGCTCAAGAACCGTTATCAATTTTGTCCTGGGAACTGATAGCAATCAGGCAACGAATGATGTACGCAATGCCGTAGCTCAAATTCGCCAAAGTTTGCCCCTAGATATCAACGAACCTATTGTCAGACGGTTAGAATTTTCCGGGGGTTCAGTGATGACCTATGCGGTAGCTTCTAACAAACGCTCGGTGGAGGAGTTGAGTGATCTAGTTGACCGGAAAATTAGCCGTGATCTGGTTAATGTACCGGGAGTTGCCCAAATTGATCGACTCGGAGGAGTTGACCGGGAAATTCGAGTTGACCTTGACCCCGCTAGATTACAAGCTTTTGGTATCACTGCTACCCAAGTTAATGACCAAATTCGGACTTTTAATGTCAACTTACCCGGTGGTCGCGGTAACATCGGCGGCGCTGAACAGAATGTTCGGACTCTCGGAAGTGCTAAGACAGTCGAAGAGTTAAAAAACTACCGTATTGTACTCCCAGATGGCGCAAATGTTCCCCTTTCCAGTTTGGGAGAGGTGACCGACGGCTTTGGTGATCTTAGGAAAGCTGCCTATCTGAATGGGGATTCAGTGGTGGCCTTTTCTGTGCTGCGCAGCACTGGTAGCAGTTTAGTCTCGGTGGAAGAAGGGGTTCGCAAGGCGGTTGTTCAACTAAAAACTACCCTGCCAGAGGATATTGAACTGCGCTTGATCTTCACCCGTGCTGATTCCATCCGTGAGTCCTACCAAGCAACCATTGATTCCCTAATTATCGGTTCAATACTGACTGTATTCACCGTGGGGATATTTCTGAGAAATTGGCGGGTAACTCTAATTACAGCAATAGCGCTACCTTTATCAATTATTCCCACCTTTCTGGTGATGAAAGCCCTAAACTATACCCTTAACAATATGACCCTACTGGGTTTAGGCCTAGCCGTGGGGAACTTGGTCGATGATGCCATTTGCATGATTGAAAATATCGACCAGCACTTGGATATGGGTAAGAAACCCATGAGAGCAGCGTGGGATGGGGCCCGGGAAATTGGTTTAGCTGTAGTAGCCACCACCGCAACTATTGTCGCGGT
>NZ_JAAHGN010000518.1:0-5164 GCF_010672485.1 Moorena sp. SIO2C4
TAGCTGAATGCTTACGTTCCTTTGGAACCGCTTCGCGATCGCATAAAAATACCACCAGAGAGGGGGGTATGGGAACATTCGTTAAGGTAAGCTACGTCTATCTCGTCTATCTGTGTAAGTATTTAGCGATCAGTTATCAGCTATCAAGGATGGATCTTTAGTTCGACTCTCTTGGTGCGCCTTCCCTAGGTCGGGAAACCCGACCGGGGTCGCACCGCAAAAACACCTGACTAAAAAGGTGAAACAAACCTAACTAAACGCCTTTAGCTGATAGCTGACGCTTTTACCTCATCTATCGCTAGCTGAAATAGCATTGCTCTTCCACAGGAGGTCAGCAATATGAAATTCTCAATTGTGCTTCTCACAGGACTGATGGCTCTAGTGCCTGTCGCTCCAGTTAAGGCTGAAAGCGGTGCGACCCCGGTCGGGTTTCCTGACCTAGGGAACGCGCACCAAGAGAGTCCCATCGTTGTTGGGGATAGTAACCGAGACGTTCTCATCTCTTCATTCGGGCGTAAATACAAGAATCGTTCACGCCGCAGGCGTCGGCGCATCTATTATCCCAGGCGTGGGCGTGGGCGGGTGCGCATCTATTCTCCTAAGCGTGGGGGGGTGCGAATCTATTCTCCTAGGCGTGGGCGCGGGCGAGTCTATTATCCCAAGCGCAGGGACGATGAAATCTACTATCGTAACCGTAGGGGAGTAAGAATATATTCTCCCAGGCGCAGGCACGATTCGATTTTTTATCGTTACTAAAAGATTCAAATCCGATTGGTATCGATCACCATTAAGGGAAGTTTGTATTATAGTAGTATATGTAATACAAACTTCTTTAATATGACACTTGGGTTGGACTATAGTCCGGTTGACAACTCACAAGACCTTGAGCAGATTGGGGTGATTATATCTCAGTGCTTTGGGGTTTCCGTAAGTGACTGTGAGGCTTACATTGAGCGTATTGGTACTGAAAACTTTCGCATCATTCGCCAAGCTGGAAATGCGATCGCTCATTTAGCAATTTATCCGATGGCACAATGGTACGGTGGTAAACCTGTGCCGATGGCAGGAGTTGCTGTGGTTGGTGTAGCGCCAGAGTATCGCGGTCAAGGGGTAGCTTACCAATTAATGGCTGAGACTATCATGCAACTCCATGACCAGGGCGTGCCAATTTCTACTTTATATGCTTCTACTGACACCCTATACCGGAAAGTAGGCTATCAACGAGCAGGAAACCGTTGCCTGTGGAAATTGTCTACCAAAACGATTTCGTTAAGCGAACGCAATCTTCCCATGCATCGAGTGGAGCCAGAGAATTACCAGATCTTCGAGGAGATCTATCACCAACAAGCTCAAGCCAACAATGGGAATTTAGACCGCCATCACGCTATCTGGAAACATCTGGTGAAACCAATAGTAGCAAAACCAGAAGAAACTATCTATAGCTATCTGATTGGTTCAGAAACTCTACCGGAAGGTTACATTATTTTTACTCAACAGGAAGACGATCACGGGCTTCGGATTACGATTGACGATTGGGCATTGCTGACCACAGCTGCTATCAAGCGTTTTTGGACTTTTATCGCTGATCATCGCTCCCTAGTCAAGCAGGTGTATTGGTATAGTTCTCCCCATGACCCGTTAATGTTACTGTTACCAGAACAAACGGCAAAAATTGACACTCGATATTACTGGATGTCACGAGTGATTGATGTTCCCAAAGCCTTAGAAAAGCGAGGTTATCCGGTAGGAATTGATGGGGAATTACACTTAGAAGTTGAGGATGATTTGATTAGTGCTAATAACGGTAGATTCCGTTTACGTGTTAATCAAGGGCAAGGTGAAGTTACTCCAGGAGGTAATGGGGATCTTCAAATTAGTATCCGAGGCTTAGCGTCTTTGTATACTGGTTTATATAGTCCTAGACAACTGCAACTTACCGGTTATTTGAAAGCCACAAACGAAGCTTTGTCAGTAGCGACATTATTGTTTTCTGGATCTGAACCTTGGATGCCAGATATGTTTTAATATAAGCAGTCAGCGCTCAGCGCTCAGCTATCAGCTATCAGGTTATGGGTCACAGGCTAGAAGCCTGTGCCACGATTTGTCAGAGGCTTGTTATATCATATTCAGATAATAATTTATCAAAAAACATAGCTTACTTCTGGTAAGTAATTTCCATCTTCATCCCCTGTTCCCTGTTCCCTGTTCCCTGTTCCCTGTTCCCTGTTCCCTACTATTTATAAATGTTCAACCGAACATGATATTACTCTTGAGTTGGATTCAACCAAGCTCTTAAATCCTCAAGATTAGAGAAATCTAAACAGGCTTCACTCAACCCTTCCAACTGATCCAGTGATAGTTGATGAATTTGCTGTTGCAGTTCACTGGGTATTTCTCCTAAGCTACGGGATAGCAGACGGAGTATCAGTGCTCGTTCTCGTTGTGCTCCTTCTTCTCGACCTTTTAGCAAGCCTTCTTGTAACCCTTCTTGTCTAGAAGTTTCGACAATATTATTCATGTCTCGGTAATATTTGAGACTATTTTGGTAGTTATCCTGTTCAGTGCGAGAAAAGTTAGCAATTTCTGCCACATCAAACAGTTGATTGAATACCGACTCTTGGAAAGGTTGAGGGCGATTGTTTAATTCTGAGAGATTTTTTAGGACAAACAGCCATTTATCAAAATGTGTTTCTAACTGGTCTAGAGTTTTGGTAAACTTGGGCAACTCAATGTAAAGGAATTTGAGTTTGTCATAAAATACCTGACAATCCTGATTTTTTAGCTCCACGGTATGTAGGATTGTCTTATCGTCTTTATGGTCGTCAAAAACAAAATCTAACACCCCGACAGTATAAACCGCCTTTAACTGATAATTCCAATCGCATTTTTGCGCTTGTTCTTGGATCGGAAATGTGGAATAATAAACACTTCTATCTTGAAAGAAGTTTTGTTTTGCTTTTTGAATCTCGACTATAAAACGTTCCCCAGTTTTGGATTGACAATAGATGTCAAAAATCCCTTTGCGGTCTACAGGAGTATTTCCTAAATTTTCCGTATTCTTGAAGGTGACATCTTCAATGTGATGTCGGGGTGGTAAAAGGGTGTTTAGAAAATCAATAAGTAGCCCTTTATTTGGCTCAGTACCAAAGACACGCTTAAAGCCAAAATCGGTGAGTAAACTAATGTACTTATCTTTGAGTGGATAGGCCATGACACTGCTAGAGCAATCGCCCCATTGATGCTCATGTATGAATGGATTTATTTGATAATATTATACTATATTTTTGATAAATTTGCAAGTCACAAAACTAGTATAAAAACAGTTTTATTTAAGTCAATAAAAACTTAAATAAATGTCAAAATTAGCTGAATGCTTCTAATTCACTTAAAAATTAAGTTATTCTAACTCCTGACTCCTAACTCCTGACTCCTGACTCCTGACTTCTTCAGGTATAGTGTTTATGATAGTTAAGGTACATCTAAACTTTATTCCCTACTCCCGTCTTGATGCAGTCGCTCATGGGGGAAACCCCCAAGACCGCGCTGCATCGCTACTCCCTACTCCCTATTCCCCTTAACGATGAGCAACGCCAAGTATTGGAAACCAGCTTACCAACTGTTTAACCCAGAGCAACCCCTGACGACACCAGAGGAAATCAGAGACTTTTATATCCAGCGAGAGGATAGTCCAGTAGAAAATTTAATCCCTATTCTGGAAATGGAAGACCAGCCAGTTAAGTTTTTATTAGCTGGTCATCGGGGCAGTGGAAAAACAACGGAATTGCGACGAATTGAACAGGAGCTAGCAGAAAATTATGCTGTAATCTGGGTTGATACGGCAACAGCTCTCGACCGGTATAATATTGGTTATGCTGAGGTGGTGGTGTTGATTGGAATGGAAGTTTGTCGCCAAGCTATTAAACCAGACTGGTGGTCAAATCGGGATCAGCGCTTACTGGATGATTTGGAAAATAGCCTGACAACTGTAATTTATCAAGATAAAGAAACAGATACTGAACAGTTAGAGTTACCAGAGGTTTTAAAAAAATTGGGGTTAATTCTCAAACGGGGATTAACTCGGGAAATGAGCAAAACCCTTAACATTCGCCCTGCTGTTAGTGACATCATTGCTCGCGTCAACGATATTATTAAAGCTGCTGAAAAAGACCGCAAGCAAAAATTATTAGTAATTGTAGATGGTCTCGATCGCCATGATTATATTACTGCTCTGGAAATGTTTGCTAGTCCGCTCCTGACAGAATTAGAGTGTCATATCATCTACACCATTCCAATTTCTTTACGATATTCCCCTAGCTTTCGCCAACCGATGGAAAGCTTTCAATGTTTGGATTTGTATAATTTGCCTGTATTCCAGTGCGATTGGCCTACGGCCACGCTACGCGAACGCAATTCTGGTCCCACCTCAACCCCTAACCAAGTTGGTCGAGATATCTTGAAGTCTGTGATTACCAAACGATTAGCTAAAATTAACGAGACAGACCTATTCACTCCCGATGCCTTAGATCTATTATCTGAGAAGAGTGGTGGTGTGATCCGGGATTTAATCCGACTAGCGCGGGGGGCTTGTCAGGTCGCCCTGAAGAAACGAAAGGAATATGTAGACACAACCATTGCTAAGGAGGCAATTCAAGAAGAACGCAAAGCCTATACTATCAACGACTATCATTTTCCGGAATTGGCTACTGTTCACGAAACTGGTCGCTTAACTACCAATACCCATCATTTGCCCAAGCAAGGCAACATTGTGATTTGTGATGAACTTTTACAAAATAAGTATGTCTTAGGGTATTACGGTGACCATACCTGGTTTGATGTGCATCCGATTATTATCGAAGACTTGGAACAGTGGCAAGCTAGTCAGAATTCAGCTGTTAGCTCTTAGGTTTTAGGTAAGCATTCAGCATTCAGCATTCAGCATTCAGCATTCAGCATTCAGCATTCAGCATTCAGCTATCAGGGGCTTGTGGCCAACCTACTTGAGGTAATTTTGGCGTTGCTGATTCTGGGTATGGTTTTGCCCCCCTAGGGTGTGTTTTCAAAGTTTTCCGCAAGATATTAGATCCCCCCCAGCCCCCCTTATTAAGGGGGGAGCCATACTCAAAGTCCCCCTTTTTTAAGGGAAACGGGGGTACTCGGAGTTTGA
>NZ_JAAHGN010000519.1:0-5160 GCF_010672485.1 Moorena sp. SIO2C4
CTCAGGTTCCGGCTCAGGCTCAGGTTCCGGCTCAGGCTCAGGCTCAGGTTCCGGCTCAGGTTCCGGCTCCGGTTCCGGCTCCGGTTCCGGCTCCGGTTCGGGCTCCGGTTCCGGTTCGGGCTCAGGTTCCGGCTCAGGTTCCGGCTCCGGTTCCGGCTCCGGTTCCGGCTCCGGTTCGGGCTCCGGTTCCGGTTCCGGTTCCGGCTCTAGTGGTTTGTCAACGTCTTCGGGATCCAGTTCAACAGTTTCATCATCCTGCTCAGTGTTAAGAAACTCACCGGTTTCTAAGGTAGACCTAATATCTAACTGGTTAACCTGATCAGTGATATCAGCATTGGAATTCTCAGAACCCACATCTTGATCGAAGACATCAACACCAGGATCAATCACAGTAAAATCAGCACTGGGAAACTCGTCCGATTCACTCCCCCGAAGACGAATGAAAGTAGGATTAACTATTATGTTGTTGCCCATAATAGGATCTTGCGCCTCTAGAGCATCTGCAATTTCCCCTCGCACTAAATCCAAAGCTTGATCTGGACTATCCGCCGGTTCTGTCTGGGTCAAATTCAGCCCCTTGACTAATTCACTGGTTTCATAAAACTCTCTGAGGTCAAATTCATAAACCTGCTCAATTCGATCCTCGGTTATGACCACGATCTGCCCAGCTTTTAATTCCCGACCTTGAGAACGAGTGCGATTATAGACCACAATACCGCTATTGGTCAGAGCTCCGACAATTGTTGTATTGGTGTCAGTGATATATCGCATGAACAGAGCTGACCCCCTAATCCCAGCTACAGCATTGGGTGTACGCACTCGAGTTTTACCCCGATCTGGAGGAATTAATAGCAGCAGTGTGCCATTGGATAGCTCAAAGGTACGACTTCTAGGTATAAATCGAAAGACAGCTAACTCTCCTTGTCGGGCTAGGGAACCATCATTGAAGCGCAGTTGAGCCATGGAGGAGCGAGCTGTTACCAGTGCATCTCCTATAGTCATGGCATCAGATGGACGGGCTGGTCGAGCTGACTGATTTTGAGGAATCAATCGCACTCGGTTACGTAGCTTCTCTACCACAGCACGAGTTAAAGGAATTTCGGCACTGACTGGTTTAGAAAAAATTAGTGAATTAACGCTCCATAGAGAGATGGAAAGTACTAGGACTGTCTTGCGAAACACGGGGCAACTCCAATAGCTCAAAGGTCAGTATTTTCAGGTAGTTGAGAGGTCAGCATTCAGCTATCAGCCATCAGCTGATTTAACAGAAATTAAACGAATGCTTAGCTATTTTCTTGATGCAGTCGCGTTTTCGACGCTGGGACTTTCCCGATAAGAACCTCAAGTAGCGTGCGTGGCACAGGCTTCGACGCTGGGAGGTAGCGCATTAGCTGATAGCTTACGGGGCTTTGGCGTTGCCTTCTCGAAAAGTAGGTACAAAACTCTCCTATACGAGATTCTGTAGGCTCTAATGCAAATCAGGATATTTTTTCCTCAGAGTAGTATGAAATACAGGTTGGTCAATCCTGAAAACACGGCTGGTCGTTAGTAATTATTAGCTGGGAGAAAAATCCTCTACCTACATTGAGCAATTTTGGTAAGCTGTTGCCCATTTAACTTGTCTATTGTTTAGTCTAGGTAAAAACACCAAACCCCTTTCCCATCATTCTCGGTGGCTCTGCCCCCTTGCCGATTCAATCTATCAATTAGATGCCTCAAAGCTTAGCAATGACTATTCTATAACAATGATTATTCAAACGTGATAGAGGTTTTAAGTTTAATTTTTGCTACAGATAAATTAGCGTTTATAAGCCTAAATAAACTTTTAGTAAATTAATGTTTTTTTGATTAAATATGGTATCAAAAAATAAAAATATTCACGACGAATATGATGATATTAAGGCTCCCCAGCACCAGATTAAAAAAAACTATTTAGCAACTTTGGGACATCTAATTTTATTAAGTACACTGACAATCAGTAAACCCGCTTGGTCTGGATGTCACCCTATAGACAGTATTTCCCATCAGTCAGCAGTCAGTTTAGTGTTTAGTGGTACAGAAAACCAAGCTAATACTAATCAGCTAAAACAGCATTGTACTCCTAAGTTATCTCAGGTTAAAATCGGGAGTGGTGGAGAACTATTATCTTCCTTTGTTGTTAGTGAGCACTCATCGGGTTCTAGCTCAACTGAGGTAGTTGACAGGTCACAGATATCTCAAGGTAAACCTGCTTCTGGAGATAATCGTTCAAACTCAGATTCCAAAGCTAATGATCGAGACCCGGAACTGGGGGTGCTGCGTTTGCGGCTCCAAGAAAAACCACCGACTCCCCGTAAACCTACAGTATATTTACAGGGTAGAGTCAGTTATTTCAGAAGCGATAATATTTTCGCTGGAGTCGATCCAGTTGATGATGGTTTGTTGAAACCAGGACTAACCCTATTAGCTCTACCATCCCTCGGACCTGACACTAAGCTCATAACGTCAGTAAGTGGTAATGTAGTGCGTTATGGAGATAGATCCCAACTTGATTATAATCAACTGAAAGTTAAGCTGGGAGTTCGTCAGCAGCTATTGAAAAGAACCTATGGGGAGTTAGGATGGAGCAATCAACAGTTATTCAAGCAAGAGGGAGGCGATCGCTTCGCTCATTATAATTCTCTGTATCTTAGACTCAGCCGACGGGATTGGTTAGCAAAGCACTTAGCCTTAGATACGTCCTATAAGTTAAACCTACGTTTTGCTGATCCAGACACACGATCTAAGATTAGTAATGTTTTCAGAGCATCTTTAGCCTATTACCCCTACCCCCGATTTAAAGCAGCTATTAATTACCAAATTGCCTTATCTGATTATACCGAAAGGGAACGGTATGATGACTATCATCAGTTAATTGGTCGTGTCAGTTATAAGATTTCTAGCAATAGTCAAATTTATTTGTATGGTGGACAAAGCTTTGGTTCGTCGTCCAACTCCAGAATTAATTTTGATGGGACAGTTTTCGGTACAGGGATGAGTTTTAATTTACCTCTGTTTTGAGCAAGTCAGATTGTACGCTTTTCAGCAGCCAGCCGTCAGCCGTCAGCCGTCAGCCGTCAGCTGAATTCTTACCTCCAAAGCGCCCCTATTCACAATTTAAATGTATGACAGCATTAGCTAAGTTGTATATGGTATAATAATTTATAATAAAAGCGTAGTCGTTATGAGTTTGCTTTAATGTCCAACTCCCCTGTAGAAAATCTTGTCATCATCGGTTCTGGTCCTGCCGGTTACACAGCAGCGATTTATGGCGCACGAGCTAACCTGAAACCCTTAATGTTTGAAGGCTTCCAAGCTGGGGGAATCCCTGGTGGACAGCTGATGACTACCACAGAAGTAGAAAACTTCCCTGGCTTCCCAGAGGGAATCACCGGACCTCAATTAATGGAACGGATGAAGGCTCAAGCAGAACGCTGGGGAACGGAATGCTATACCGAAGATGTGATCTTTGTAGATTTAAGTCAGCGTCCCTTCATTGTGCGCTCTGAGGAACGGGAAGTAAAAACCCATAGTATTGTGATTGCTACCGGAGCAACAGCGAAACGGTTGCATTTACCCAGCGAAGCTCAGTACTGGAGTAATGGTATCTCAGCTTGTGCCATCTGTGATGGTGCATCTCCCCTTTTCAGTGGTCAGGAAGTGGCGGTAGTCGGGGCGGGTGACTCAGCGGCAGAGGAAGCTGTATATTTGACCAAGTATGGCTCCCATGTTCATATGCTAGTACGTCGGGATGAGATGCGAGCTAGTAAAACCATGCAAGACCGGGTGTTGAATAATCCCAAAATTACTATTCACTGGAATACTCAGCCAGTGGATGTGTTTGGAGAAAATGGTTCGATGACTGGGGTAAGAGTCCAGGATACTCAAACTGGTGAACAAAAGGATATTTCAGTTCGGGGAATGTTTTACGCTATTGGTCACACTCCTAACACGTCCTTGTTTAGAGGACAACTGGAGTTAGATCAGGTGGGTTACATTGTCACTAAATCCGGCTCGGTGGAAACCAGTGTAGAGGGAGTCTATGCGGTTGGTGATGTCCAAGACCATGAGTTCCGTCAAGCCATCACTGCGGCTGGGACAGGTTGTATGGGGGCTATGTTAGCAGAACGCTGGCTATCTGCCAATAACCTAACTCATGAGTATCATCAACAACCGGCATCAGAACAGCCAACGGCTGAAAAACCTGAAGAAACGGAAGAAAAACCAATAGCTGAGACGGCGGAAACCTTTGATATCAAGGAAACACGCCATCTGGGGGGCTATGCCTTGCGTAAACTGTTCCATGAAAGCGATCGCATAATCATGGTCAAGTATATTTCCCCCAGTTGTGGTCCTTGTAAGGTTCTCAAGCCCATGCTGGATAAAGTAGTAGATGAGTATAATGGCAAAATTCACTTTGTCGAGATCGATATTGACCAAGACAAAGAAATAGCTGAAAATGCTCAAGTGGTGGGAACACCTACCGTACAGTTATTTAAGGACAAAGAGTTCCTAGCGGAATTTAAAGGAATTAAGCAAAAGAGTCAGTATCGTCAAGCCATTGAACGCCATTTACCTACTACTGTTTAATAGATAGGCAAAAGGCAAAAGGCAAAAGGCAAAAGGCAAAAGGTAGACAAGATTGTTTATCTGATCAGTATGATAAATGCGTAAGCTTTCAGCTGTCAGCCGTCAGCTTATTTTATTCAAAAGCTGTTCGGTATAGCATGCGTTATGGGCATAAACTGTTCGCTGTAGCGTGACTACAGACCCAAAGCTGATAGCTGTTCGGTGTAGCGTGCGCGTAGTGCATTAGCTGATAGCTGATAGCTGATAGCTGATAGCTGATAGCTGATAGCTGATAGCTTACATAAATGCTATGACTATCAAGGATGAAGGATGACCTCAACCAAACAATCATTCCCCAGCTTTTTGTCTTTTACTAGAGGGCCTAGTCTATCCATCAAACTAATGGTAGCGGGACTAGTGATTACTGGGTGCTTTATCGTAGTAGCCCTTTTCGCTCCCACCTTTCAAGCTTGGGGATGGCTACAAGACCCTACCCAGTCCCTCAGTAATCCCATTCATGAACCACCGAGCTGGAATCACTGGTTTGGTACCTCTCGCCAGGGTTATGATGTC
>NZ_JAAHGN010000052.1:0-15922 GCF_010672485.1 Moorena sp. SIO2C4
TGACCTCAAGCCAGAGGACATTGACCGCATTTTGCTGGTAGGGGGTTCGACCCGTATCCCGGCGGTGCAGGATGCTATTAAAAGGTTTTTTAATGGTAAGGCTACCGATCGTTCGGTGAACCCCGATGAAGCTGTGGCATTGGGAGCAGCAATTCAGGCTGGTGTTTTGGGTGGGGAAGTCGAAGATGTCCTGCTACTGGATGTTACTCCCATGTCCCTGGGTATAGAAACCTTAGGGGAAGTGTTCACCAAAATTATCGAGCGCAACACGACTATTCCTACCAGTAAGTCCCAGGTATTTTCCACCGCTACCGATGGACAAACCTCCGTAGAAATCCACGTATTGCAGGGGGAGCGGGCAATGGCTAGAGATAACAAAAGCCTGGGAAAATTCCTGCTGACTGGTATTCCCCCAGCTCCCCGTGGTGTCCCTCAAATTGAAGTCACCTTTGAAATCGATGTCAACGGCATTCTTAAAGTCGCTGCCACTGATCGAGGCACTGGGAAAGAGCAAAGTATTGTGATTACCAATACGGGGGGATTAAGTCCAGCGGAGGTGGAACGGATGCGCCGTGAGGCAGAAGACTATGCTGACCAAGACCGCCGTCGCATGGAATTGGTGCAACTCAAAAACCAAGCCGATAGCTTACTATATAACTATGAATCTACCATCAAAGACCATGGGGAATTGATTAGCGCTAACCTTCAGGCTCACGGATTAAAGGAGCAAGCAGATCAACAAAAGCAGCACCTAGACACCATAATGACAGACCCCTCAATTGAGGTCGAGGAGGTGAAAGAAGCTATTGAAACTTTGCAGAAAACTGTCTTGGAAATTGGGGGTATCATTTACGCCAGTGCCAGCTTTGGGTCAGACCCGGAATTTATCACCTCTGACGAAACAGTTCAAGATTCAAATTCCAACGACTCCAGCCAAAGAGAACCGGATGCTCTAGGAGAATTTGTGGTTGATTTTGAGGATGAAACCTTAGAGGTGAATGTTGACTACGAAGCAGTTGATTACGGCAACAGCTCTCTAACAGATAGATAATTTAATTCGCTGCTTTGACTAGCTCAAGCCGACCGCGAGAGTATGGTCACAGAAGCAGGTGGCAATCAGCTGATTTTTTTGATAGACAATGATATAGGATGCAGGTAATGCTGAAATGCGCTTATGGTGCTTTGATAGCAATAACCTGAGGAATAACAATAGCCCCTACTATGTAAATGGAATACCGATCAGCGCTCTATGGCTGACTATTATGATCTGCTTGGTGTCTCTCGTGATGCCGACAAAGATGAAATTAAACGTGCTTACCGTCGCTTGGCACGGAAGTACCACCCAGATGTTAACAAAGAACCAGGAGCTGAAGAGCGCTTTAAGGAAATTAACCGGGCTTACGAAGTCCTCTCAGAACCAGAAACTCGAGCAAGATATGACCGTTTTGGGGAAGCTGGTGTTTCCTCAGGTGCGGGAGCAGCCTACTCAGATTTTGGGGATATGGGCTTTGCTGATATTTTTGAAAGCTTCTTCAGCGGCTTTGCTGGTGGTATGGGTCAGCAAACTGGTCGTCGGCGTAGTGGCCCGGTGCGTGGTGACGACCTGCGACTAGACTTGAAGCTGGCTTTCAAGGAAGCTATATTCGGTGGTGAAAAGGAAATCCGCATTCCTCACCTAGAAACTTGTAAAGTCTGTAACGGCACAGGGGCAAAGCCAGGAACTCGACCCCGCACTTGCCCAACGTGTAACGGTTCAGGTCAAGTACGGCGTGCTACTCGTACCCCTTTTGGTAGTTTCACCCAAGTCTCAGTCTGTCCTACCTGTAACGGTGAAGGTCAAATCATTGAGGATAAGTGTGAAGCCTGTGGTGGTGCTGGTCGTAAACAAGAAACCAAAAAACTGAAAATCACCATTCCAGCAGGGGTGGATAATGGCACCAGGCTACGGGTTTCTAAAGAAGGGGATGCTGGATTACGTGCTGGTCCACCAGGAGACCTATACGTTTATCTATTTGTAAACGAAGACAGCCAGTTTCAGCGGGATGGCATTAACATTCTGTCTGAAATGAAAATTAGCTATTTACAAGCCATTTTAGGCTGTCTTATCGAAGCAGAGACAGTAGACGGTCCAGTGGAATTAACTATTCCACCCGGTACTCAACCCAATACTGTATTAACTTTAGAGAATCACGGTGTCCCCAAATTGGGCAACCCAGTCAGTCGGGGCGATCACCTAATCACGATTTTGGTAGATATCCCCACTCGAATTACCGCTGAGGAAAGGGAATTGCTAGAGAAGCTAGCGAAAATTAAGGGTGAGCGCACTGGTAAAGGTGGTATAGAAGGATTCTTGGGAGGGTTGTTTGGCTCATGAGTACACTAGCCTCCTCCCAGATCAGTTCATTACCTGATGATCAGCTGGATCTGCGGGGTACCCCTTGCCCGATTAACTTTGTTCGCACTAAACTATATCTAGAGAAAATGGCTCCAGGTGCCCTATTAGAAGTGTGGCTCGACCCAGGAGAACCCATTGAACAGGTTCCTGATAGTCTGACTATGGAGGGTTACCCGATAGAGGGCGTTGAAGAACGCGATCGCTATTTTGCTCTGAAGGTGCGTCGTCCACACCAGCATCTTCATGATTGAATTAGAATACACTAATTCATCAAACTTGTCAACCCCTTGGCTGGGTACCGTGCTGGCGGTTCAGGCAAATTTCTATCAGGTGCGTTTAGATCAGTTGAAGGTTGACAAGTTGGAGGTTGTAGGTTACGAAGATAACCTTCAAGCAAATAACCTACAACCTTCAAACCTCTTATGTACCCGTAGAGCCCGGTTGAAAAAAATTGGCCAGCAAGTCATGGTGGGAGACCGGGTTCTAGTAGAGGAACCTGACTGGGCTGGTGGACGAGGGGTGATTGCGGAAGTGCTGCCCCGGACAAGCCAGCTCGACCGCCCACCAATCGCCAATGCTCAGCAAATTCTGGTGGTTTTTGCTCTGGAAGAACCGACCCTGGATGCTTATCAGCTGAGTCGGTTTTTGGTGAAAGCAGAATCTACTGGTTTCAAGGTATGTTTGTGTCTGAATAAACTTGATTTAGTAACACAACAGCAACAGCAGGATTGGCAACAGCGTCTGGAAGCATGGGGTTATCAGCCAGTCTTGATCAGCGTTCATAATGGTACTTGTTTAGCACAACTGACTGACCTGTTGAGTCAGACAATCAGCGTTATGGCTGGTCTTTCCGGTGTCGGTAAATCGAGTCTAATTAATTATCTGATTCCAGCAACAAGGGTCCGGGTGGCAGCAGTGACTGGTAAACTGGGTCGAGGACGCCACACCACTCGCCATGTAGAATTATTTGAGTTGCCTAAAGGTGGTTTTTTGGCAGATACCCCCGGATTCAATCAGCCTGACTTGACTTGTTCTCCTGAGGATTTAATCTATTACTTTCCAGAAGCAAGAGAGCGTTTAGCCCAACACCGCTGTCAATTCAGTAATTGCCTACATCGGGATGAGCCAAACTGTGCTGTGCGAGGAGACTGGGAACGGTACCAGCATTATCTGGATTTTTTAGCAGAAGTGATCGCACGACAAGAGGCTTTGAAGCAAAAAGCTGATATCGAATCCAGTATGAAGTTAAAAATTAAAGCTTCTGGTCGGCGTCAATACGAACCTAAGCTAGAAACAAAAAAATACCGCCGTCGCTCCCGCCGTACTCAGCACCAGAACCTAGATGAACTCTATGACGATATGAGTCAATAACTCACCGCTAAGTCCTATGGGACTATAGCGGGAGCTTGTTAAAAGCTCGTAGTTGACCAGTCTAAGTTCTATAAGAACTACGTTATTCCTAAGTGTTAAAGTTCCTACCTGAGGATGCGTAGCTAGTCTTCAGCTCTAGAACCCGGTCGTTAAACAGGTGTATTTGGGTTAAGCCAGTGCGACTAGGAAAGTACCGAGGAATAACATTGACTAAGCTAACTTAACCCTAGTAATAGGAGTAAACACAATTATGCGTGTCTTTGTACTCAACAAGAACCGACAACCTTTAGATCCGTGTAAACCTGTAAGAGCTAGGATTTTACTTTCGTCAGGAAAAGCGAAGGTCTATCGTCGTTACCCATTTACCATAATTTTGACGGAGGAAATAAAACAGCCAATAACTCATAATCACCAGCTCAAAATAGACCCTGGAGCAAAAACAAGCGGTTTAGCTATTATTCAAGGAAAGCGAGTAATTTGGGGAGCAGAACTCACCCATAGAGGTTTTCAAATACGAGATTCTTTGATCTCTCGCAGGCAGTTAAGACGCAGTAGACGGAATCGTAAGACTCGATACCGCAAGCCCAGATTTCTTAATAGAACCAGACCAGAAGGTTGGCTAGCTCCTAGCTTAATGTCTAGAGTTCAAAACATTTTAACTTGGGTTGAAAGGTTGAGTCGATTGTGCCCTATTACCGGCATCTCTCAAGAATTAGTCAGGTTTGATACTCAAAAACTGCAAAATCCTGAAATATCTGGAATCGAGTATCAACAAGGAACACTTTATGGCTATGAACTCCGAGAATATTTACTTGAAAAATGGAATCGTAAATGTGCTTATTGTGGGACGACAGGAACTCAATTAGAAATTGAGCATATTAAGCCATTATCCAAAGGTGGCTCTGATTGGCCTTTCGGCCACGCTACGCGATCGAGTTTCTAATTTAGCGATTGCATGTCACCCATGTAACCAGGCTAAATCTAATCAAAACATTGAACTTTTCTTGTCTAAAAAGCCTAGTATCTTGAGACGCATACTAAGTCAAGCTAAACGCCCTCTGGCTGATGCGGCTTCTGTCAATACAACCCGATGGAAGTTGTACCACGATCTCAAGTCAACAGGGCTACCTGTTGAAGTAGGTAGTGGCGGATTAACCAAATTCAATAGGTGTAGTCAAAATCTTCCGAAAACTCATTGGTTGGATGCGGCAAATGTCGGGAAAGTCGAAACATTGATTATCGAAGTAACCAATCCTTTGATAATAACCGCCAAAGGACATGGCACTCGTCAGCTCTGTAGAACCAATAAGTATGGGTTTCCCACTCGTCATTGCTCCAGAATCAAATTTCACAAAGGCTTTCAAACAGGCGACATCGTTCGTGCTGTAGTAACCAAAGGAAAAAAGATCGGTACCTATATAGGACGGGTCGCAACCAGAAAATCAGGGTTTTTCAATATCTCAACTAAATCAGGATTGGTGCAGGGCATCAGTCACAAATATTGTCAATTTATTCACAGGAAGGATGGTTATGCTTATACGACTTAGATCCTGTCCTCCCTTTCCTGAGTGCCTGTCACCTGGGGGAACCCCAGGTGTTTATATGGCACGTCTCCCGCTAAATCTCGCGATTATAGCGGGAGACGACCGGGAGGCAGACAGATGAAGGATGAAGTATGAATACTTCATCCTTCAACCGTTTAACTTCTCCGTTTAACTTCTAAGGCTAACCCCAAATGTTTCCTCTAGGGCTTCTCGCACTTTCTGATGTACTGGCTCGACTTCTGCATCAGTAAGAGTGCGATCGCTAGCACGGTAGATTAGCCGAAATGCCAAACTTCTCTGTGCCTCAGGAACAGACTCCCCTTTATATTCATCAAACAATTGCACTGACTCCAACAAATTCCCCGCAGCTTTGCGAGTTGAACGTTCGATTTCTGCCACTGACACTTGTAGTGGTGCAAAGAACGCAATATCCCGGTCAATGGCTGGGTAGCTGGAATAGACTTTGAATCGGGGAGTCAGAATTTCATCGCGATCAAGAGCCTCTAGAATTAGATCCAAGTCCAAATCAAATACATAAACCTGATCGGGAAAACCTCTTTCTGAGCGTAGCTGGGGGTGCAACTGCCCAAATTTTCCTAATTTTTCACCTTGCAACCACAAGGATGCAGTGCGTCCTGGGTGAAGACGGGGATCGCTGTGG
The DNA here is from genome assembly GCF_010672485.1 of Moorena sp. SIO2C4. Classification (NCBI taxonomy): domain Bacteria; kingdom Bacillati; phylum Cyanobacteriota; class Cyanophyceae; order Coleofasciculales; family Coleofasciculaceae; genus Moorena; species Moorena sp. SIO2C4. The sequence goes on from NZ_JAAHGN010000052.1 coordinate 5,972, forward strand.
TCTGGTTGGTATTCTACTGTCAGACCGCAACGGGAAAACACACTCTCTAGTACTCCCTTAGCCTCGTACCAGGTCATGGGTTCGGAATGCCCTCCCCTGACCCAGTTACCTTGGGTGATATTTCCCCCTAAAATCCCGGCAATAGCATCAGCTTCTGCGAAACCCTCTTCTGGTCGCCAGAAGATCCGACCAATTTCAAAACCGTTGAGTACACCGTTGCCTTGCTCGATATTGTACTGACAGGCATCAATCAGCCCTGATAGTAAATCCGTCCGTAGGGATGAGTATTCCGTAAACAGGGGATTATCGAGACGAATTTGGGTCTGTTCCTCTGGCTTGACCAAGGAATACTGGACTAATTCGGTCAACCCAACTGCACGGAATTGCGATCGCAGTTTTCGCTTTAAAAATTCCTCAGCAGATAGATAACCTGGTTCAGTCTTGTCTGGTAAGCTATCACAGAAGTTGTCATAGCCGTAGAGACGGGCAATTTCTTCAATTAAATCAATTTCCCGCTCTAAATCCCGGTAGCGGTAGGGCGGTACAATCACTTTCCATTGGGGAGAATCTTCGGTGCAGCGCGGTTGTAGTTGACATCCGAGGGCAGTAAGGATTCTTTCCACATCTTCTGGCAGGATTTCCCCAAGCTCCTCTGCCTCATTAACTGGTCCTAAAATCTGATTGACACGGTCAAGACGTAACTCAATCGAACGTGCCCAAGTGGAGGGGTCAGGGCGCTGGTCAGCAATACTCTGGGTTGTGGGGGTACCAGCAGCTAACTCAGTAATTAATGCGATCGCTCTTTTACAAGCAATATCCAATTCTGCTTGATTGACACCACGCTCATAACGGGCAGATGATTCTGTCCGTATGCTTTGACTGCGGGAAGAACGACGAATAGTCACTGGATCAAACAGTGCTGCTTCCAAAACAATAGTTTGGGTGTTGTCGTTCACTTCTGTGGCTTCCCCACCCATAACCCCAGCCATAGCAACCGGTTGGTCGTTAGCTGTGATCAGTAACGCTTGTGGTTCCAGGGAACGGGTTTGACCATCAAGAGTAGTCAGGGATTCCCCACTGTTAGCAAAGCGGACACCAATGGTCAGGTTTTCGACCCCAGCAACAGCTTGCAAGCGTTCCCGGTCAAAGGCATGGAGGGGCTGACCCCATTCCAAGAGAATGTAATTAGTGACATCCACTACATTATTAATCGGTCGCACTCCAGCGGCTTTCAAGCGCTGTTGTAACCAATCCGGAGAAGGACCAATCTTCACCCCTTCAATCACAGTGCCAATATAGGCGGGGCAAGCTTTCGGTTCAGATACTTTCAAGGTCAAGGCATGGGATGCTTCTGGAATAGACACCTCAACAGTTTCTGGCAAGCTTAAGGATGCCCCAGTTAAGGCCACTACTTCTCTGGCCACGCCCACCATACTTAGAGCATCCGCCCGATTAGCCGTAGACGTAACATCAAGAATGATATCAGTTAACCCCAGTAAAGGACGAGCATCACTGCCTAGGGGTATAGTTTCTGCCTCGAAAATATGAATGCCAGCGGATTCCTTGGCCAAGCCCACTTCTGCTAAGGAACAAATCATCCCTTCTGAGCGAACACCTCGCAGTTTTGAGGCGCGAATTTTCAAATCAATAGTTGGTAGGTAGGTTCCGATGGTGGCCACCGGCACGTAAATGTCTGGTCGGACATTCGACGCACCACAAACAATATTCAATGGGTCACTCCCACCAATATCCACTTGACAAACCCGAAGCTTATTTGCATTAGGGTGAGGCTCTACCTCCAGAACCTTGCCAATCACCACGCCATCGGCCAGGGTTCCCAGGTCTTCAATATCTTCTACCTCAAACCCAGCCATAGTTAAGGTTTGAGCTAGCTCTTCTGGTGTCAGAGTTACCTCTACTAGTTCTCGCAGCCAGTTTAACGATATACGCATGGACTCCTAAATTTTTTTGCTGAACTCTAATATAAGGTAATAAATAAGGTGCAAGTTGCCGGTTACTTCCACCGTAAGCATATGCGCTACAGATGGTGCTACTTGAGGTGCAGTCAGCGGTCAGCCGTCAGCTTATTTTATTCAAAAGCTGTTCCCTTAGCGTGGCCAAAGACCAATGGCACCTCAAGTAGCGTGGGCATAAGCTGATAGCTGATAGCTGATAGCTGATAGCTGATAGCTTACCTTCCACCGAAACATTTTTCTATTGTGATGGGCATAACCCCTTAAGGCTTGACAAAAGTACACTATCTATGGTCAATGCTAAATAAACGCTCTAAAATATAGGTAGCTTCATAAACGTTTTACTTGAATAACCCTTTACTTAACTCAAAATTGTCCTTTGTACCCTTAGATGGATGCCAAAAATCGGGTATCCTGGTTGAGGATCAGGTTTCACCGGAATAGTTGTCTAACTAAGGGGGTAGTAAAAGGCATTTTGCAGAAAATAAAGAAAAGTAAAAGACTATAAATAATCTTTGCTGCTCAGGTACTCCGAGCCAAAGTTTTAGTTCCAGTATGGGCAAAGGAACATCAGTAACGCTGAATGAGCTACTGTCTAAATCCTACCTGCACTCAGGCAAAAAACCCACAACACGCCGACTTTTGTCAGGCGTGCAGTTCTAAATTATTATTACTTGACCGCTATCGTGTGATCAAACCACTCGGTCAAGGGGGATTTGGAGCAACTTTCTTAGCAACAGATCAATCGTTGCCTGGTAAGCCGACCCGTGTAATCAAACAACTCCGCCCAAGTGCTAAAAGTTCAGAGATTTCACCGATGGCAAGGGATCTGTTTGAGCGAGAAGCCCGAACCTTGGGAGAAATTGGGAATCATCCCCAATTCCCACAGTTATTCGATTACTTTCAAGACAATGAGCATTTTTATCTGGTTCAGGAATACATTAGCGGTTTGACACTGCAACAGCAAGTCAGACGGTCTGGTTCATTCTCGGAAGAGGGAGTTAAACAATTTTTAAGTGAAATTCTACCACTCCTGCAATATATTCATCAGAAAAACGTAATTCACCGGGACATTAAACCAGCGAATATAATTCGTCGTGACCAAGACCGCAAACTGGTACTGATTGATTTTGGGGCTGTGAAAAACAGCCAAACCAATCCCTCCAATTCCTCAGACACAGTATTGACCAACTATGCCATAGGAACTCCAGGCTTTGCCCCTCCTGAACAAATGGCATTGCGACCTGTAATTGCTAGCGATATCTATGCAGTGGGGGTTACTTGCCTTTATTTGTTGACGGGTAAATCTCCCAAAGACCTCGATTATAATCCTTCTACTGGAGAAATAGTCTGGCAGACTAATGTCAACGTTAGTGACCACTTTGCTAAGGTTTTAAGAAAAATGCTGGAGTCTTCTGTCCGTTATCGCTATCAGTGCTCAGAAGACATCCTGAGAGCTCTTGACCTAGAGCCATATCTGGAGAGTTTAAACAAAAGCTTAGTGTCGCAACCCCTTGATGACGCTAATTCTCACTTCAACTCAGGGAATTTGGGTCCTGTGAATGGTTATTCATCCCCGTCGTCAGTTCAATCCCGAAGAATGGCAGAGCAAATTAGAGAATGGCGGGAGCGTCGGGGATTGAGCAATGGTCGAAGATCAGAACCTAAAAACGGTGGAGGTTTTACCAGTCACAGGGATTCTACAGCTGTGAGCGGTAGTAGGAGTAGCATTACAGGCAAGTCGAAGGGTAATGGCAAGTTGGAGGCGGAAACGTTATTAAAAGCTTACGGCTCTGGCAGAAGAGACTTTGCGGCTAAAGATTTGAGGGGACTTAACCTTAATAATGCCCAGTTATCTGGGATAATTTTCCGCCAGGGCAAACTGTTAAATATTAGTTTGAAGGGAGCGGATTTATCTAGTGCTAATTTTGGTGAAGCGAATCTCCATCAAGGCGACTTACGCAATGCCAATTTGGGTCGAGCTTACCTGAAAAAAGCTATTTTGACAGGAGCAGACTTGCGTGGGGCGAATCTTAGTTATGCTCATCTCGAAAATGCTAATCTGCGGGGAGCAAATTTGTGTGGGGCAAATCTTGCTAATGCTAAAGTTACTCAGGAACAATTGGCTCAAGCTAAGACTAATTGGACAACGGTACTTCCTACTGGTAAGCGGGGGTTTTGGTGATATAGCAAAGGGAGTGGGGAGTAGGGAGTAGGGAGTAGGGAGTAGGGAGTAGGGAGTAGGGAATTGGGAATCGGGAATCGGGAATCGGGAATCGGGAATAGGAAGAAAGAGATGCGATTATTTTTTGGTGTTATGATAAAGCCGCAATTTTAATAATAAATTGTCTAGCTTGCGGTCGGGTGAAGTGATTGGTTAAACTTTTTTGGTGGTTCAGTAGCGGTCATGAGTTATTTGAGTACATTTGTTATGGGAATTTGACATGCTCCCAACACACCCTACAAAATTAGCGATCGCACTAATGTTAGATTGCGTCAGTACTTGTCTTTGATTGCTCAACTTGCTGCTGATGTATCAACATAGGCAAGCAACAAAGCCTCAATGTAAGGCACCAGACATATGACATCAATGGACTCATAAAGTCACCATCGCTAATCAAACCATGAGCCATACGATTTCTTAAGTTACTACCAGCATGTTCAACCAGTAAACATTTCAATTCAAATAGCATAGTTTCATCAAAAATAGAGGTTATCTTTGAATGAGCAAGAGTCTTGCTCAAACTAAATTCATCCTGAATACCCTTGTCTTTCAACTTAGAAGTAATGATGCCTCTTTGCCACATGATATAACGGATAGAGTTTTCAATTTGGGGAATTAGGATGTGGGTAGATGTGAAAAAGTCTCCAGTAAGTCCAGCATACAGCCCCTTTGCAAACAGGTACTCACGCTGAGGTGGAATAAATGGACTATGGCGAACTATGAAGAGAATATCGTTAAGTCGCACACAATGCTCTAAATTAATCTGATATCTGGCAGGTTCAATATATGCTTGAGCTTGTAGATGATAATACTCAATGGCTTTCTGGCACATATAAAAATTGGTTGCACGCTCCGCTTCTTCAGGATCACTGGAGAGAACAGAAGCTGGTTGAATAGCAACAGTTTTGCCCATTTCATTTATTATGTTAATAGGGACAAGATGAATTCCTAAAGAGTTATGAGCGTCCTGCTGTACTTGTTGTCTCAATTTAGAGACATTAGTTGGAACAGCCAAAACAGACAAAGCGAAGAGTGCCTCTTTAAAGTCTTTGCCCTTAACCGAATTTATGGCTTCCTCTACGACCTTGCTAATATCCATTTTATGAGAAATGGTCATCATCTCGTTGCGACTTTCTTCTTGGTACTGAAGAAGCAGCCTGTGAAGTTCCTCGGCTCTTGCTTTGGCATCCACAGTTTCTTCCTTTGTTCCTCGAATGCTTCTAAAGGCTTTAACAGCTTGTTGTAACAAGCCTGATGCGGCCATGTAGCTTGGTGGAGTTCTTTTGAGAGCAGAGTCGGCTTCCTTGACATAAGTCTCAGCGGCTGACATTGAAGCAGCAAGCTCTTTGCTGTAGTCTTTATCCATACGATGCCATTTTGCTTTAATACTCCAGAATCTTCTTGCTATTGCCCAATTAGAGCTTGATTCTGCTAAATTTGCTGCTTTTTCAGCCAGGGCTGCATATTTGACTGGTTCTCCACATTTATGTTCCTGCAATAGCTCCATTAACCTTGGAGATGGCCACCAAGAGTCTTCGCCTTCATAGCATTCAAGAACTGCTTCTATATGTTTAAAAACAACTTTGTCCTTATTTTTAAATTGGCGTTCCAGCCGAAATGCTCGTTCTATTCTGTCCAAAGAATCCTTCCAATTATTAGAGCTTTCTAAGGTAGTTGCTGATTGTAAGTAAGCGGTAATTGACAACTGAGCCATTAGATCGTCACGTCGTCTGACCCAGAGAATATCTGCTACTCGCGCTTGAAGTTCAGGATCTGATATTTCAGGTGCGATTTCAGCAAGAAAATTTAGCTGCTCCTCTGTAAGATTCTTAAACCTATCAGTAAACAACTCTTCGGTTAATGCTGGATTCATTGGAGCGTTAGTCACGGCTGCCAGAATTTCAAAAACAGCTTGTTTTGTGAAATTTCCTGATTCTTGCGCCTCTTGGACTTTTTTATCAAAAGCAATACAATAGGTGATACAATTCTTCGGTTCGCTGCTGTTCACTACATCTTGCCAGCAAGTGTTAGTGAAGTCATTTTTTTTAAGAGGTGGGTTCAGTTCTGACATAGTGCTAATTCATTCTTTTTTTTATACTTTGCCAAAATTTTATTCAATTAGCTTGAGTATAAACACTGAATAATAAATTTTCAAGGACTACCCCACTAGTAACTTAAGCAATCGAATTACTAATTATTATACTAAAATTGTTTGATCATACGGTCTAATTATAATAACGGGCACCTTATATTTATAAGGATTCAGCTGAGACTAAAAATCATAATTTATTACCTATTTACTATAACTTCAGTTGTGGATAACATCTCTACAAAAATCTTGAATATTATCTCTATCAGTATGCTCTTGATAGTTGACTAATATTTCTGAGATTATTTGTTCAGTAGTTTTCCTACCCTGAGGAGGTATCAAGTGGCTCATTGTTGTTATTATTTCCTGAGGAGATTACGGATAAAACAAGGATTAGGGCTGGTGTGGAATTCCATGCGATCGCATATACCCTAATCCGAGATATATTTTTTTTTGAGAGTTATGTTAATATTCTACTGGGTTAGGTGTTAAGCCCTAATCAGTGATTCTGCGGGAAGTTTCCTGAAAGTCGTCGGTTTATCTGGTATGATTTCCTTAACAGCCACAGAAGCTTGAGATTTTGCAGTCTGCTGATAAAGACTCCAGAAGCAATAATCGAGCTAAGAGTCTTTGAAGTATCAAACAACAGTATCGAGTCTTAGATATTGACGTAGTCTAAAGGTGGTGCGTTACGGGGCGGGCTCTCCAAACGTTGATATTGATTGATCATAGCTGATATTCTTGATCAAGACTTGCCGCATAATCGCTCATTCCCACTTCAGCAAGAGCGCGATCTTCCTGGGCAAACTCATGAGAAAGGGCTTTTAACTGAGCAGGATCAAGAACAATCCGACAACGTTTATCTTGAAACTTAAGAAATGCAATAAAATCAGCGACTTGCTGAAGTTGTTCAGCAGTAAGTAGATCCAGGTCTTGCTTGATAGCTTCGGTGCTGATTGACATAGCAGTAACTTAGTACAGTAATGATTTATAGGTTATTGGCCAAAAATTTTGAATCTAGTAGGGCTGATGGCTGATAGCTGATACGCGACACGCTGATAGCTGAGGGCTGTTCGCGTAGCGTGCGCGTAGCGCATATGCTTACAGTTGACTGTACCTCATAAATACGACAAACGCTATCAACAAGTTTAGCTAGGGACAAGGTTCAATTGTCCAATCTTTAGGTTTCTCACTTTTATAACAGGACTGTTGACGACCTGCTTCTTTTAAATTCCATTTACCGGTAGATTGATCGAATTTAAACTGAAGTCGATAACGCCTGCCCCTAACTTTGTCATCAGGTAGATTCATCTGGGTCAGAATCACGATTTTCTCAAAAGCTTGCTGATCAATCACCTTGATTTCTTCAGTAAACTCACTCTTGACCGTTGCTTTGTTACCAAATAACTCTAATGCGATCGCTTCCGGATCATCTCCTATTCGCTTACCTTTGAACTCAGCTAGATTCAAGGGTTGATAACGAGATTTTTCTAACGCATCATCAGAGGGATTACAACCCATTAAGATTAAGCTAATAGTCAACCCTACTACTATAAGCGGTAACCTGTCTTTTCTATCCATGGTCATTTAAAATTAAATTGGTTATAGCCTTGATTTTATCAAACACGAATCAATTTTTGGCGTTGCTGATTCTGGGTATGGTTTCGCCCCCCTAGCCCCCCAAGCGAGCAATCCCTCGCTTGGGGGGAACAAAACTCGGAAAGTCCCCCAAGCGAGCAATCCCTCGCTTGGGGGACCAACGGGGGCTTTAATAAAACCAGATAATCGCGCATTCATTCCTTCATTCAGCAACGCCCAATTTTTAATTGACGGCAAATTCAGTTTGCTGACGCATTTCGGGAGGATAGAAAGCTAAAACAATATTTTCTTTAGGAATGCCAGCATTAATTAAATCAGTAGTGATCCCCGTTTCTATTCCATCATATTCAATATAAATTTTAGTATTTTTTAGAGTAATATATATTAGGTTTCCTCTGATTCTTTTTCCCTGTGACCATCCTACCTGCATTAATCCATAGTGCTCTCGTGTTTCGTCAAAAATGGGGTCAAGTCGGATGTCTCCATGAGAGGGACGAAATTGAGCGTATTTTAGAATAACTTGTTTTATTATTTCTCGATAGGTCGTTTGGGTATCCATTGTTTGACCTCTAATTGGAGGAAACCAATCCGATTGGATTTGCTCAGGGGAATAGGGACAGTGGTCAGGAAAGTCCCAATCGGAAATTCCGGTTTCATTAGCAGCATCGGCTCTCGCATCACCATAAACTTTTGATAAATCTGCCCAGTATCGCTTTAAACTAGGAGTATCTCTGAGATAGCGTTTAAGGTGATTGCGCTCTCGTTTGATCGTGATTTCCCAAGACCTAGACCGTTTTTCAGGTTGATATTCCCATTTCAACAGATGTTGAATCGTTAAACGAATAGAGCAGAAAAAGCGGTCTCGCTCTCGTTTACTCAAGTCTTCAATCTCTTCTAGGAGATTAACCCAGTCTACTTCACTATATCGTTCTTCTTTGATCAGGGAAACTTGTTGTTCAACCCATTGGATGATGTCAGTTTCATAGAGCATTTTTTCCTCCGAAATCTAACTAAACCTGTAGGTTGGGTGGAACGAACTGCTCCCGCTAACCCAACCTACGAATAACGCTAGTGTTAGACTGAACAGGACTGCCGTCAGCGCCTGCAAACCAAGAAACCTGGTTAGCAAATAAAAGGTGCTGCCAAATACCCCATCGGTAACACCAAAAGGAAAACCGCCCCACTAACAACGCCCCCACCCCCAGAAAAGGCATGGGGTTTGTCGTTGGGATTGCGAAAACCAATGATCTAGCGCTATGCTGTCACCCCTGTAATGATGCCAGACAGCAGACATGCCAATCAGCGTATGCAGCTTCAATATTCCCTTTGCTGCTGTGTAGGGTTCTGCTAATCCGGCTTCAATTTACCCAAAAATAACAGCAATAACCATAGAAATAGTCGCAAAAAATAAATTCTACCAACTTACCTCATACCAGGGATAATTAGGGGGAAAGTAGCCGATCGGGTCACCAAAGACCGCAAACAATATCATGGAAATCACAAAATGAACCACAATCGGAGCAATTGTCTTGGGATACGGCAAGTGGTGATCGTTGAGTGGGGCGAGATACTCTAGGATATTGTTCTCAATCAGGTCTCAATTAGGAATTGCTCTCAAACCTTACACTAATAAATCACACTAAAAGGATACTATAAAATTAGTTGGCATCTTTGAGATTAGAGCCATAAAAACGACCAGGTTCAGAGTGATAAGCAATAAAATAACATAAAATTGTTGTGGTTTGATGTCTTTCCAAAAAATCACTGCGATTCTCCTAATTTCTAGTTGGTTTACTTAGGTATAAATCCTCAAAAATGTGGATTTATTTTATTTAGCGGATAGTTTGGCAGATATATAGTTAGTGCAGGTTAATTTTTAACCCAACAACCATTTGTGTCAAATGAATTGTCTCAAATGACACGGTTTCAAAAGCAGGCAGCTAGCTCCAGTTAGTAGATATAGCCACTAGATAGAGCAAGTATAGCCAGACCTGAATTCAGATATATCACCTGGTCTTAGTATAGCCAGCTAACCCTAGGTGTTAGTAGATTTTTCAGGAATTTTT
>NZ_JAAHGN010000520.1:0-5160 GCF_010672485.1 Moorena sp. SIO2C4
TCAATATTACTCTATTTTCCCGTAACATCCGACTCCTCAACGAAAGCAAGATTAGAACTGACGCCCAGAATGTAACTGGGGGCAATATCACCATTGATACTGAAACCTTAGTCGGTCTGGGAAATAGCGACATCACCGCCAATGCTGAATTTGGCCCAGGAGGTAGTGTTGAGATTAATGCCCAAGGCATCTTTGGTTTAGAGTTTCGAGACCGTCTAACTCCAGACAATGACATCACCGCCACCTCCACCCTTGGCTCATCCTTCAACGGTGATGTAATCCTCAACATCTCCCAGGTAGACCCCACCTCAGGCTTAACGGAATTACCAGCAAGCCCCGTAGATGCAGAAGCGATCCTGGCCAATGACCTTTGTGGCTTTGAAAATAATCGGATTGCTGGCGGGAGTTCCTTTATCATTACCGGAAAAGGCGGTTTACCAGCTAGTGCAGAAGATCCGGTGATTAATGCCCACAGAACAGTGAGGTGGCGAACTCGTCCTGGCTTACCCAGCAGCAGCAGGAAACAATCATTACAGCAATTACAGCAGCAACCTTCAGTGATACAGCCTCAACCTCCCGAAGAAAAAAAAGTGATTATCGAAGCCCAAGGCTGGGTCAGAGCAAAGGATGGCACAATTATTCTGACTGCGCAACCGTTTAGGGGGACTCCTGTTGATCAGATATTGCCCCATCTTGATTGCCATTCGGGAGGAGGGAATCGGGAGGAGGGAATCGGGAGGAGGGAATCGGGAGTCGTCAGCCATCAGCCATCAGCTATCAGCTATCAGCCAAAGGCCAATGGCTGACAGCTGACAGCTGACGGCACCTCAAGTAGCGTGCGCGTAGCGCATATGCTTACCGGGAGTCGGGAGATGAGGAGAATTATCGGGGAAATTATTGTATATTTGGATACATATTTTTAGGGATTTATACCCAATAGTTACCAGAGGGTTTAAGAAAAGTTGCACCTGGCTGACAAGAAACGATCAGCCAGAGTTCAATGCAACTATCAACTCACAAATTTTAATCATAACAAAAACTGAGATCAACACTGATCTCTTTTGGATCTAGGTAAGCTGTTTGAGCTAGTGGTGCGTTACGGGCAGCAACCTAACCCTGGCTACGAGGCGGAAAATGAGCGCTCCCCTAACGCACCACTAGCAACTGAATCTCTTTACTAGCAGATGGGGTGCTCGGTTGCTCGGTTGCTCAGCTGATGGGAAAAATTTGTATTAAGGCTAATTATCCTCAGATGATATAATTCAAGGTTGGGGGTTGTTTGATATCATGTCCGGATAATTAGTGATAAAAAACTTTCTGAGATTAAACCTTACTCCTTTACTTCTGCCTTCTGCCCTCTGCCTTATGCCCTCTGCCTTGCTTTCCCCAAAGTGTAAGTATTCAACGGGAAATTATATCACTTGCTGCCAACCACAGGTTTAAGAGCGCACAGGGTTCGGGCGCAAGGGAAGCGCCCCTAGAATTGATTGGTTTGACGCTCATGATCAGAAGTGATATAGTTTATTCCACTACTCGAATCAATCCACGGTTCAAACCGTCATAAATCTCTTGGACTAGGGTTTGCTCTTCTAGTGAAAGTGATGCCTTGGCTAGTAAAGCTGACATAAAGAGCTGTTGGTCAATGCGGGTAATTTGGCGCATATGAATAATACGCTTAGCTATTTGCTTAACCGGGAATTTGGGGAAGATGACTTGAAAGGATTTCATGGGCTCCACATAATCTCTGTAATTTTAACTATCGACAATTTTGAAGAGATCTTCTGTGAGAGAAAGTCCTACCTAGTAGTGATTCGAGATCAAGATTTGTTGTGATAGGATAGGGCTTAAGCTGTGATCTGAGTTACAACGATGGCAGACTAGTAGCCGATCAGGGTTGACGGTCGTTATATACAGCATCTTTTCTATGAGAAGAGAACGACAGGAGAAGGGAAGCAGCAGATTAGAAAAGGAATAAATACTACTATATTCCAATACTTAGATGCCTGTAACTGTTTAAAGGTTAATAGTTTGGCATCTGAGAGCTTTATAGTTGTGGTTGGCACTGATGGTTGAACCGCCAACGCTGTCATAATTTGTTTACCCAAAACCCGTCCTAATCGTGGTGGTACAGCATTCCCCACCTGTCGAAATCCATGCCATTTGGTCCCGTGGAAGCGAAACCAATCTGGAAATGAGTGCAGTCTAGCGGCCTCTCGCACGGAGATCACCCGTGGGTAATCAGGATGAATGGGGCGAGGAGAGGTGTAGCGACCGTTTTTATAACCAGTACCTGCTCTGAGGGTATGGCAAGGTTTATCCCAGTGTAAGCGTCGTAAGCGACTGGTAGTTTCTACCTCGCCCATGGGTGTGTTTCTAAACCGCTCAATCGAGCCTTCGGTGTGGTGGGTTTGCAGGGAACTGGTCAATAGTTGAGGATGCCACTGGCGGGGATAGGCAAAGTTACCAGGATCGGTGATCAAATCCCGTAACTTTTCTACATAGGGCATGGCTAAAGCTTGGAGCAGGTCTAGCTGTTCTGGTGTTAGTTCAACACAATCGCTTTTCTGGAGTTCAGGAAAATCATCTAAGTTAGGCAAGTCTGCGATCGCATCCTTAACAGTTACCCATTGGTGAGAGGATAGTTCTGAGGAAGGATAAGCCACTGGTGCTTCCCCAAGCCTAGAACCGAGTAAAAACAACCGCCGCCGTTTTTGTGGCACACCAAAATCTGCTGCATTCAAGACCTGTACTGGTTCAGTTATAGTGTACCCAGCTGCTTTAAACTCACTGATTAGCTGCTCGAACAGGTGTTGGTATTTGTTCTGAGCTAAGCCTGGAACATTCTCCATCACAAAGTAGCGTGGTTGGAGTTCTTTGACCAAACGGCAGAACTCAAACACTAAATTATTGCGTACATCATCTACTTGACGCTTACCGATCAACGAGAATCCCTGACAAGGGGGTCCACCAATGACCAGATCAATGACTAGATCAATGGTAGAAACCTGCGATGAAACCTCTGTACAGTGTTGGTTTTGCTCCCTTTCAGTCCCCCACTCCCTCAGGGCTTTCTGAATTTCTTGACCAGACAGGGTAGCAATGTCGGTACATAAAACCTTGGTTTGAGGGGAATTGAAGGCATACACTGCCCCATGAATTGGGTCTTGTTCAACGGCGAGGGCAACATCAAAGCCCGCCTGCTCAATCCCTAGGGAGAAACCACCAGCACCAGCAAATAAATCAACGGCTAACGGTCGATGAGGGAAATTTGCCATGCCGTTTATGGTAGTCTAATGTTTATTGCGCTGCACGCTTCGGAACAGGGAACAGGGAACAGGGAACAGGTAATGACAAACCTTGTCACATAGCGCTGCTCACGAAAATAGGCAAATTAAATGGACACTAGCTTACCTATAATTGTTGATCAGTAGGAAACACTATTGTTTACCATACCTTAGTTAGTACTCTCTTTTACCATTCACATTAATCTAGCTCTCACAGAAGTCGCGAGTAGTAATAGCAATCCGTGTAGGAATTGTGATAATTTTGATGCCATATTCCCTACTCCCTACTCCCTACTCCCTACTCCCTACTCCCTTTGCTAAAGTGCTGATGCCAATTTTAAAATCCTCATTTTTCTGGTTTTTCTGCTTTACGGTAATTTTCCTGCTATCCCAAGATTTCTGGTCTTGGCAGCAAGACATTTCCTTCTCCTTGCTCCATCTTCCCCCCTGGGTATTCTATTTTATTGCCTTACAAATTCTCCTCGCAGTCGCGTTGTTACTATTTGTGGTAAATTTCTGGGAAACTTCGTCTAAGGAAGACCGTTAAAAATATGACACTAGCTTGTAGGGTGGGCAAAAACAGTTTGCTTCTTTTGAGTATTCTAGATTATATTACTTTGCCCACCCTACTTTAATTAGTAGGGTGGGCAAAAACAGTTTGCTTCTTTTGAGTATTCTAGATTATATTACTTTGCCCACCCTACTTTAATTGGTGTGATAGCTGATAGTTGATAGTAGGGTGGGCAAAAACAGTTTGCTTCTTTTGAGTATTCTAGATTATATTACTTTGCCCACCCTACTTTAATTGGTGTGATAGCTGATAGCTTACACTTCGTCTAAGGAAGACCGTTAAAAATATGACACTAGACTCGATTATTCCCTATGTTGTGCTGGCAGGGTATTTATTAGTAACCCTTGTGGTAGGTCTAGTTGGTTATCGCCAACAAAAAAACACTCCTGATGATTATTTTTTAGCTGACCGTAACATGGGAGCAATTCTCCTATTTTTTACCCTAATTGCTACCAATTTCAGCGCCTTCGCTTTTCTAGGATTTTCAGGATCAGGGTATCGCATTGGTCTGAGTTATTACGGAATGATGGGGTTTGGAACTGGCTTAATCGCACTAACCTTTTATTTTATCGGTTATCGAGTCTGGCTTTTAGGCAACAAACACGGCTTAATCACGCCTTCTGAATTGATTGAAGCCCGTTTCCGTAGGACAGGTGTATCCCCTGGGATTAGCAATACCCTCAAATTAATTTTTCTGGCGGTTATGGTAATTTTCACCATTCCCTACTTAACCCTGCAACCGATTGGAGCTGGCTATATTATTGAAACGTTAACCAATGGACAAATTCCCTATTTTACAGGGGCTACCTTTTTGACAGTTGTGATCGTGCTATATGTGTTCATGGGGGGGATGAGAAGCGTTGCCCTAACCGATGTTATCCAAGGGGTTTTAATGTTTACCTTAATGTTAGCGGCATTGGCAGCAATTGCTTCTAGTTTAGGAGGGATTGCTGAAGCTAACCGTACTGTCTACACCCTCAAACCAGAATTGTTTTCTCGACAGGGTATAGATAATTTTTTTACACATCGTAAGTGGTTTAGCTTTATGATTCTCTGGATGCTTAGTGTCCCTATGTTTCCCCAGATGTTCATGCGCTTTTATGCTTCAAAAACTAGTAATTCTCTAAAAGTTTCGGTAGTGATGTATCCCCTGGTAAGCGCTACCATGTTTATTTGTCCGGTGCTAATCGGAATGTGGGGACATATTTCCTTTTCTGACCTGACAGGAAAAGCATCTGATCAAGTGTTTCCGATGATGCTAACAGAACATACACCAATCTGGCTAGCCTCCTTAGTGATGGTGGG
>NZ_JAAHGN010000521.1:0-5152 GCF_010672485.1 Moorena sp. SIO2C4
CAGCAATCAGCAATCAGCAATCAGCAATCAGCAATCAGCAATCAGCAATCAGCAATCAGCAATCAGCAATCAGCAATTGGCCACGCTACGCGAACACCAATCCCCAAGTTACAAGTTTTTACATGACCGAGTGCAGCAAGCGGCTTATTTTCTGATTCCGGAAGACCAGAAACAGTTAACCCACCTAACCATTGGGCAACTGCTGTTGAAAAATATCCCGACAGCAAAACGAGAAGAGAAGATTTTTGATATTGTCAACCAGTTGAATTATGGTGTGGAGTTAATCACCGATCAAGCTCAGCGAGATGAATTAGCTCAATTAAATCGTATTGCTGGAGAAAAAGCGAAGGCGGCGACGGCCTATGGGGCTGCTCTGAGATATTTAACAGTAGGTCTGGAACTGCTGGGGAAAAATAGCTGGCAACGTCAGTATGACCTAAGCCTAGCCCTATCTCAAGCTGCCGCCGAGGTGGCATACCTCAATACAGACTTTGAGCAGATGGAGCAAATGGTCCAGGTGGTGTTGGCACAAGGGAAAACACTACTGGACAAAATCACAGCGTATGAAGTCTCGATTGAAGCCTATAAAGCTCAAAGCCACGGTGAGCAAGCCATTACCACCGGGCTCCAAGTCCTGAAGTTATTGGGGATAGAACTGCCCCAACAGCCCAGTCCAGAAGAGATTGGGCTGGCACTACACCAGACACAGTCAGGTTTAGAAGGTAAAGAGATTGAGGACTTAATTGATTTGCCGGTGATGACCGCACCCGAAAAACTAGCGGCGATGAGTATCCTCTGGCGACTGATGCCAGTTGCTTATAGGACCAATCCTCTACTGTTTCCGTTAGTCGTTTTGAAACAGGTCAATCTCTCCCTCCAAAATGGCAATTGTCCTTTGTCTGCTGTGTCCTATGCAGGTTACGCAGTCATTCTCTGGCAGCTTTGTGGAGATATGGATGGCAACAATCGATTCGGTCAACTGGCTCTGAAGTTATTAGCACGGTTCAATGCGAAACAGCTTAAATCTGGAGTAATGTTGCTGGTCAATTTCGGAACAAAGCCCTGGAAAGTGCATCTGAAAGAAACATTAACCCCTTTGCTAGAAGCTTACTCTGTAGGGGTAGAAACTGGAGATTTTGACCAATCTGCCTTCTGTGCAATGTTCTACTTAGAACATTCCTTTTGGCTCGGCTTGGAGCTGGCTGAGCTTGACCAGACCTGTGCCAAATATCATCAAGGGATTGATCAACTCAAGCAAGAGATGCCACGTCAGTTTACGGCCATCACCTGGCAATTGGTCTTAAACTTGCTAGGACAGGCTGAAAATTATTGTTGTTTAAGGGGTGAAGTCTACGACGAACAGATCATGCTCCCACTCCATCAGGAGTTCAATAACCTCAGGGCAATTTACACCCTACACCTGAATAAATTATTCCTCTGTTATCTATTTCAGGATTATCGGCAAGCTTGGCAACATGCCACCATTGCCGAAAATTATTTAGATGGAGCACCAGCCGTTTTCGTTTTTGCAGTTTTCTATTGGTACGATTCTCTAACTCGCTTAGCTCTCTATCCTCAACAGAATCACGCTCAACAAAAACAAAGTTTAGATAAGATAGCCCACAATCAAGACAAAATAAAAAAATGGGCAGACCATGCCCCGATGAATTATTTGCACAAATTTTATTTAGTAGAAGCCGAACGCTATCGTGTTTTGGGTCAAAAGCTTGAGGCTATGGAGTATTATGAGCGCGCCATTGCTGGCGCAAAGGAAAACCAATACATCCAAGAGGAAGCCCTGGCTAATGAACTGGCTGCTAAATTCTACTTGGAGTGGGGTAAAGAAACTATTGCCCAAGCCTACCTGAGTTGTGCCTACTATGGCTATAGTCGCTGGGGCGCATTGGCTAAGGTGGAGGATTTGGAAATTCGCTATCCCCAATTTCTCAGTTCTATTCTTACCGAGAAAACTATCAATATCAGCACCGGGGAGACGATCACCAACCTCACCACTCAAGGAGTTAATACCACCACTACTAACGGTTCAACCACTTTCGACTTGGCTACGGTGATCAAAGCATCCCAAGCTCTATCTGGGCAAATCCAGCTAGATCAGTTGCTCTCGACTTTGATGCAAGTGGTGATGGAGAATGCTGGAGCTGACAAATGCGCTCTAATTTTGGTTAAAGGTGACCGGTTAGTGATCGAGGCTATGGAAACTTCTAATCAACTGGCTTTCGTTGAATCTATGCCAGTGGAAGAAAGCCCAGATATTCCCCAAAGTGCGATTAATTATGTTAAACGGAAATCGGAAACCTTAGTTATCAATGATATCACGGTTGAGACTATCTTAGCTGCTGACCCCTATTTTATTAGTCAGCAACCCCGGAGTCTGATGTGTACTCCGATCATCCATCAAGGTAAACTAATTGGCTTACTTTATATAGAAAATAATCTCACCACTGGAGCCTTTACTTCAGATAGATTAGAAGTCTTAAATCTGCTCACATCCCAAGCTGCTATTTCCCTAGAAAATGCTCAACTTTACAGCAATTTAGAAGAGAAAGTTGCCGAACGCACTGCTGAATTAGCACAAGCCAAACAAGCAGCTGATGCGGTTAACCAAGCTAAAAGCGAATTCCTCTCCAATATGAGCCATGAATTGCATACTCCTCTCAATGGCATTCTTGGTTATTCTCAAATCCTCAAGCAAGACGGGTACCTAGGCACCAGGCAAATCGATGGTTTAAGTATTATTGAGGAAAGCGGCAACCATTTGTTGACTCTGATCAACGATATTTTAGACCTATCTAAAATTGAAGCTCGCAAAATTGAACTTTACCCCAGTGACTTACATTTTCAAACTTTCATCGAAAGTGTGGTAGCGATTATTCGCATGCGAGCCTTAGAAAAAGATATCTTGTTCAAATACGACCCTGTGGGGAATTTACCCAATGGGATTCAAGCTGACGAGAAACGGTTGCGACAAATCTTGATTAATCTCTTGGGCAATGCTGTTAAATTCACTGACCATGGTCAAGTAACGTTGCGAGTTAGTTTACAGCCGTTTTCAGATGAATTGACCTCACTACAGACAGCTGCAAGCCCCCTAAATCACCCAATTCTGGGGGACTTTAACTCAATTTCCCCCACCGGTGCGCTTTCCGTAGGGGAATTAAATTCGCCACGGGTCGCACCGCAGAATTGCGGGGCTAGGGGGGCGAAACTTGCTGTAATTGAGCAACAACAGACTACTTCAGTTATCCGTTTTGAAGTCATTGATAGCGGCGTTGGCATGTCCCCGGAACAGTTAGAAACAATTTTCCAACCCTTTGAACAAGTGGGTGATACCCAACGGCGCTCTGCTCGCACTGGCTTAGGCTTAGCCATTTCTAAACAACTGGTGGAGTTAATGGGGGGTCAACTGATGGTAACCAGTGAATTCGGTAAAGGGTCTACCTTCTGGTTTGAGATCCCCTTTACTGTGGTCAAAACCGTTACCAAAGCTCAACCGGAAATAGTGGGTAAAATTAAGGGCTACAAGGGTAAACGATGCCAAATATTGGTAGTGGATGGTCAACTGGAAAATCGCTTAGTTTTGCTCAACATGCTCGCACCGATCGGCTTTGATATCGTCACCGCCGAGGATGGTGAACAAGCAGTATATATGGCGGCTGAACTTCACCCCGACCTGATTTTGACTGATTTAGTCATGCCAGTTAAAACTGGCTTTGAAGCGGTTAACGAAATCCGACAAATTCCTGAAATTAAAGACATACCCATCATTGCTGTCTCAGCTAGCTTCCTGGATATGGATCATAACAAGAGTAAGATAATTGGCTGTCAAGCTTTTCTGTCCAAACCCATTGACCAGAATAAATTATTCGCTTTATTGGAGCAATATTTACCGATTGAGTGGGTGTATGAACCAATTGATGACATGGGTTTGAGCAAAAATGGCACTATCTCAAGTCAGACAGCAGCAATTATCCCGCCGCCCCCTGAGGAAATGGAAGTACTCTACGAATTGGCCATGCTCGGCAGTATGAGAAAGATTCGCGATCGCGCTATGTTCATAGAACATCTCCATGAAAACTATCGGCCTTTTGCTAATAAGCTCAAAGATTTAGCGGATGGATTTCAAGAACAAGCGATTTTGACTTTAGTGGAAAGTTATATTAATTGAGCTATTAGTCGGGAGTAGGGAGTAGGGAGTAGGGAGTAGGGAGTAGGGAGTAGGGAGTAGGGAGTAGGGAGTAGGGAGTAGGGAACAGGGAAGAGGCAAGAGGCAAGAGGCAAGAGGCAAGAGTGAAAAAAATCTGTGTATCTCATTAGAATAGAAACCGCTGTACAAAAAGCTATTGATGAAGTAGAGGGTAATCTTAATGATGATCAAACTTAAATATAAAATGATAATTCAATGGTCAGAATAAGATAATTTTTTTTTAGTTGGTTTTCCCGATTTACCAGGACAAAAATGGCGGAATCATGGCGATTCTTATGAAGAAGCGGTTAAGAATGGAACTGAAGCGTTAGAATCTTTGGTAATAGCTTATCAAGAAACAGTAACGCACCACCGGGTCAAACTATAATAAAACAAGTATAAATTTACAAAGTGACGTCATCGGTATGCCTACCTTAGATATAACAGTTGAGCAAGTCATCATGTTAGTAAAGCAATTACCTTTAGAGGGAAAGAAAGCTGTATTTAAGGTACTCCAAAAGGAATTATAATTTCAAGAAAATCCCTGGTTAAAATTGGCTGGAAAATATCAGGACGATTCAAAATTTTATGAAATGTTAGCTTACATCGAAGCTGAATGCTTACATAACGCTAAATAAGAGAATTACCACACTCACCAAACTCCCCACACTCCCTACACTCTTCCAATTCCCAATTCCCGATTCCCGATTCCCAATTCCCGATTCCCTTTATATATACATCCCAAAAGCAAAAAAAAATAGCCGTAGAAATACTATCCACGGCTAGTTCAATGATTCATGTCAGAAGAATACCCGAAACCATTCGGATGTGATCCTATGCTATCAGACCAAACCCAAGGCTCCCGGGGGGGAAACCCCCCCAGAAATTTAGCGATGCAGCGCGGTCTTGGGGGTTTCCCCCATGAGCGACTGCATCAAGACAAGGTGA
>NZ_JAAHGN010000522.1:0-5151 GCF_010672485.1 Moorena sp. SIO2C4
TCACCAGAGCTGCCACCAATACATACACAGCAGCCAAAAAGATACTTAGGAGCCGTATGCAACGAAAGTCGCACGTACGGATTTGTAGGAGAGATGCTCCCCTTAATAGGGGACATCGACTCTAACAGTTGGTCAACATCGGCGGAAGTAAAATTATTAAATCAAAAATTGATGGTCGATCTATGGATCGAGACATCAATGGCGCTCGTGGTATATTTCTGCGAGCCTTGGGAGATACCCCCTGGCTGAGAAATCAGCTTGCATTAGTGAGCCAGGATTGACTTTTTGGAAGATTTTGGCAGCTAAAAAGTATCGGCAAATCCTCGCTGTTTCCAAGCCAAAGAGTTTTGAGCATCAAGTTGAATCGCCTTGTCAAAATCGGTGATTGCTTTTTGATATCGACCGAGTTGATAAAAAGCTGTGCCTCGGTCAATCCAAATTGAAGCAGCTTTGGCATCCACTTCCAGTACTTGGTTGTAGAATGCGATCGCCTCAGAATACCGTTTCAAATCATAAAGCAGCACACTGGCAATTTTTTTGGGAATAATTGTCTGTACCAACTGCTGTTCAAATTCTGATGTGGCTTGAATTGAAACTGCTTGCTTCCAGGCCGTAATCACCGCATCGTATCGTTTTAGTTTATGGTTTGCCTTGCCTTTCTCAAACCACGCTAAAAGGTAATTGGGCTTAATTTTAATCGCTTGATCATAGGAAGCGATCGCGGCTTCGTACTGGCCCAAGCTACTCAACGTATCCCCTCGCCAATACCAAGCTAAGAAAGAGTCTGGCTGAAGTTTTACAATCTGCGACCGTATCGTTATCTCTTCACTATACTTACCAATTCCTCGTAACTGACTGGCTTGTTGCCACAACTCATTGATCATTCTCCCTTGTGCAGCAACTTTCTCTGTCGAGGCGTTACGGTGGTCAAAATCCATCTGAGCAACGACAGTTTGAGCATTAGCACTAGCCATACTTGTCGTGTTCAAAGTAGCTAGGGATACTACTACTTGAAACGGTAAATTTTTCATGTTTGGTGGTTAAGCAGTATTCTAGTTGACTTAAAATCAGGGATTACAGTCATAATATTACCAGCAATCTTAGCAAAGACACAGTTACCAAATACACAGTTAGAGGTATCACCATCCAAATGGTTTACCCCACCAACAACTAAAGCGATCGCTACCAATCCTCCAAACAGACCCTAGGCGTCTTCGGGTACTTCCTGCCTTCGTAGTTCAATAAACTTTTTTTTACGTTAACTACCAGACAATTATCTCTAGCATCTAATCATCTGAAATGATTAACCTGTGGACTATCAACGCTATTGACCAACACGCTCACAACCTGCTAACTCCTGAAGCTGCTGCTAATTATCCCTATCCTGCCTTCTTCAGTGAAGCCTATGACCCTGAGATGATTAATCATCATGCCCGTCACAGCCTTTTCTACAAACGAAGCCTTCGGGATATTTCCCAACTCTTAGAGTGTGAACCAGAGGAAGAGGCAATTCTTGAACGTCGCCAGCAATTGGGATTAAAAAAACTAACCCAGCAGTGTTTTAAATCATCTCAACTAGAAGCAATTTTCTTAGATGATGGTTTTCTGCCAAATAAGATTCTTCCTAGAGAATGGCATGAACAATTTCTGCCAGTAAAGCACATCCTTCGTTTGGAATATCTAGCAGAAAATCTCATCCGTGAGATAGATGACTTTGCTACCTTCCTAGACCATTTCCGCTACAACATTGACCCACCACCACCAGGAGTGGTAGGCTTCAAGAGTATTGCTGCCTATCGTACAGGTTTGGATATCCAACAGATACCACAGGAGGTAGCTAAGGAATGTTTTGATTCCTTCAAGCAAGAGGTCTTGAGGGGAAAACCCCTGCGGCTGGTAGATAAGCCTTTAATTGATTTTTTGATTACCCAAGCGCTAGAGATGGCGGCTAAACATGGACTACCTGTGCAGTTTCATACAGGGTTTGGTGACCCAGATTTAGACTTGCCGCTGGCTAATCCAGTTTATATGCGTTCGCTTTTGGAAGACCAACGCTTCCGTAACGCTCCGATTGTCCTGCTGCATGGGTCTTATCCCTATACCCAAGAAGCTGGTTATCTAGCAGCGGTCTATCCTCAGGTGTATTTAGATTTCGGGTTAGCGGTGCCTTTTTTAAGTGTAGCTGGGATGCGTAACGTAGTGCAGCAGTTATTGGAATTTGTGCCAACCAGTAAACTGATGTATTCTTCTGATGCTCACAATATCCCGGAATTATATTACTTGGGAGCCAAGTGGGCACGGATAGTATTGGCACAGGTTTTGGAGGGAGCGATTCACGATGGGGATTTGACTGCTAAGGAGGCGGAGTCGGTTGCTATGGGGATTTTGTGTGATAATGCTCGTGTGCTTTATGGGGCTAATGGTTCTTGATGAAACCGCAAAAGCCCATAGACGCGCTAGCGCTTCGGTGCAGGGTAAGACGGGAAGAGGAAAAGGAGGATTCGAGTTTCTGTTTTCCGGAGACAGTGGCAGGAATGGTGGAGTTAAAAGAAGTAGATGAAATTTAATTACCACCCTGAGCCGTTCCTTCGGGCTTAGGGTTTTTTTGCTGCACTTTCTGCCAACATTCAACAATTACCCAAATCTTAAGATAGCTCAGCTAAAGTTATTAGCAAGTTATTTTGATTCCTGCGCTTAAAGTCTTAGGGGTTTTGTTATTGTTAGGTGGTAATATTAGAAATAAACAATAAATAGTTAACGATAGACTAACTAAACATTAATTACTAGTCAGTAGCTAACATAAGGCGAAAAATAAACCTGTTTTTATGTTCCCTCTCCTCCTATCCGTTACATCCATTACCCATAAGTTGCAGTATCTCTCCTATATTGGTATTTTTAGCTTACCTTAACCCAACACAATTTTAAGATGACCCGTGTAATTGGCTTAATGAGCGGTACATCTGTAGATGGCATCGATGCTGCACTAGTAGAAATTTCTGGCTCAGACTTAGATTTAAAGATTGAGCTACTGGCTGGTGCTACCTATGGCTACCCCACTGAACTCAGGGAAAAAATTCTAGCTGTCTGTGCTGGAAGTCCCCTATCCATGGCAGCATTGGCAGCATTGGATGATGCGATCGCATTTCAATTTGCCCAAGCAGCATTGGCAATTGGGAGTGGTCATCCCCCCGCTGAGTTAATTGGCTCCCATGGTCAAACAGTATACCATCGACCATTAGGGGTTAATGTTGTTCGGGTAGCGTGGCCTATTGGCCAAGGTTCATCCGAGTTGAAAGTTGACAGGTTGAAAGTTGAAAGTTTTCCAGACAACCTGCAACCTGCTAACCTACCCTACTCGAACGCCAAAGGCGAACAACCTGATAACCTTCAACCTGCTAACCTTCAACCTGCTAACCTTCAACCTGCTAACCTTCAACCTACTAACCTTCAACCTGCTAACCTTCAACCTGCTAACCTTCAACCTACTAACCTTCAACCTGCTAACCTTCAACCTGCTAACCTTCAACCTGCTAACCTTGGCCAAAAGGCCACGCTACCCGAACAACCTGTAACGACTCTGGGATATAGCCTTCAACTAGGACGGGGAGAGGTGATTGCTGAGATTACCGGTATCAAGACCATCAGCAATTTCCGTGTGGCTGACATTGCTGCTGGGGGAGAAGGTGCGCCTCTGGTTCCTAAGATAGATGCTTGTTTGCTCCGCTCATCCACCCATAACCGATGTATCCAAAATATTGGTGGTATTAGTAATGTTACTTACTTGCCAGTTAGTGAAGGGAACTGGTTGGAACAGGTATATGGCTGGGATACTGGTCCGGGGAATGCCCTGTTAGATCTGGCTGTCGAGTATTTTACCAACGGTAGAAAAACCTATGATTACAATGGAGAGTGGGCAGCGAGTGGCACTCCCTGTGAGGCTCTGGTCGAACAGTGGCTTGCTCAAGAGTTCTTCAAGATACCGCCACCAAAATCTACCGGACGGGAGTTGTTTAGTCGAGATTATCTCAAGCAGTGTTTGGTAGAAAGTGAAGCCTATAACCTTGCTCCTGCTGATTTCCTGGCAACACTCACAGAACTAACTGTTGCCTCTATTGTTGAGAGCTATCGCAACTTCTTGCCTCAAATGCCAGACCAAGTACTATTGTGTGGTGGAGGGGCAAGCAATCTATACTTGAAGCAACGGCTGCAAATTAGACTAGATTCGGTGCCAGTATTAACCACTGACCAGGTTGGGTTAAGTCGGGATTTTAAAGAAGCGATCGCATTTGCTGTTTTGGCTCATTGGCGTAACCTGGGTATTCCCGGCAATCTACCTCAAGTAACCGGTGCTTCAGAGGCTGTATGTTTAGGAAACCTCTATTCTCCGAGATCGCAACACCAGTCATCCTAAAACTCAGTATTTTAGCGATGCAGCGCGGTCTTGGGGGTCCCCCCCACTCGCTATTGCATCAAGACAGGGATCGTAAGCGTTGTGAAATGCAGTTAATCAGCTGCTCTTGCCATATCAGCTTAGAATCCCCCGTGGGTGAGTCTGGGGGAGAGTTTAACTAGTTTGTCTGTTGCTCCGTAGCAGTTGGGCTACTCGTGGAAGTTTGCCAATGGGATAACCTGAGGGGGTAAACCCCACAACCTTAGGTATAGCAGCTAGAATGAGTGGGGAATGAGAGGGTAATATTCAGTAACAGATAAAGAGTAACACTGTGGCTCACACCTTTTTATTGGAGGAAGGACGCTGGACACTTCGGGGCAATTGGCTGGAACGCAATGGAAAATTAATTGTAGTCAGAGGTGGGACTATGGTTACCTGGAGTCGGGAAAACTGGTTTACTATGGTCACAAGACTGGTTTTTCCCAATAGTGAACGGGAGGATATCTCTTGCCAGTATCTAGGGCGTCTCGATACTGGCGAGCCCAAGTATACCTTTGTCTTACAGCACAGCCTCCTAGGTCGTGTCGAGGGAGAAGGATGGGTGGCTCCAGAATCCATTGTGCAACGGTATTGGCTATTAGGGGATCGCCAACGACGCAGTGGTTTTGAAACCCGGTATCAACGTAATGAAAATATATACTACCTCTCCAGTAGCATTATGGCAGGTCATTATCTCAATAGCACAATGGAAGCAACTTTGG
>NZ_JAAHGN010000523.1:0-5150 GCF_010672485.1 Moorena sp. SIO2C4
TCATGAGCGACTGCATCAAGACGGGAGCAGGGAGCAGGGAGCAGGGAAGAGGGAAGAGGGAAGAGGGAAGAGGAAAAAAATAATGTGTACCTCATGAGTACTAGAAACGCTATAATCGAATAATTTTAAGAGTGAGGTGGAACTGGCATCTTGCCAGTTTCATGCTTATTTTCGAGCGGGCAGGATGCCCACTCTACTCCTATTCATTCCTTAATTCAGCAACGCCAAACTTTCTGCATTTATCTGTAAGCGTTCGCGTAGCGTGGCCATAGGCCAATCGCGTTTTTTGGTTGAAGCTGATGGGATTCCAAAAAATTACCAGCACTCCCTAATTTCCGTAATCCCTATCTTTTAATAGGGGTTAAACTTTTAGAGCGATCCCCTGGCAAATCCTCAAAAATTGCGCCTCGTTGAATTAGGTCTCTCTTGAGCGATTCATCAATTCCTGAGTTATTTCCAAATCGGGCATTTTTCACAACAGCACCACTGAGGTTGGCATCACTGAGGTTGGTATAAATCAGGTAGGCACGAATCAGGTAGGCACCCCTGAGGTCGGCACCCCTGAGGTCAGCACCCCTGAGGTCGGCACGAATCAGGTCGGCACCCCTGAGGTCGGCACCACTCAGGTAAGCACGAATCAGGTCGGCATCCCTCAGCTTGGCACCACTGAGCTTGGCACCCCTCAGCTTGGCACCACTGAGCTTGGCACCCCTCAAGTCGGCACGAATCAGGTAGCCATCACTCAGGTTGGCACCCCTCAGGTTGGCACCACTCAAGTTGGCACCACTCAGGTAGCCACCACTCAGGTTGGTACCACTGAGCTTGGCACCCCTCAGGTTGGCACCCCTCAGGTAGCCACGAATCAGATTGGTATGAATCAGATTGGCAGCAATCAGGTTGACACCAATCAGGTCAGTACCAATCAGGTAGTCAAGAATCAGGTTGGCACCACGAATCAGGTTGGCACGAATCAGGTTGGTACCACTGAGCTTGGCACCCTTCAGCTTGGCACCCCTCAGGTTGACACCTTTCAGATCAGTACCCCTCAAGTCAGCACCTCTGAGATCGGCACCTCTGAGGTCGGCACCACTCAGGTCAGCATCACTCAGGTCAGCACCTCTTAAGTCTCGACCCACAGCTCCACTGGTAGCAATCTCTTCCACTAGACGCCATTTCTGATCAAACTCGTTATTTTGATCATCCTCTGACGTTTCCCTCAAAATTTGAATATCTTGAACAGGAAAACCCCTTAATTCTTTGAGTTCTCCTGATTCTATCCGAGATCTAAGTCGTTCGATATCCTCTGGAGAACCCTCTACAATTAATCGGATGCTGCCTGGTTTAATATCAATAATGTTTATACTGTCCCCTGAATAGTCTTGTAAAATCCATTCAATAAATTTTGGATTTTGAACTAAATTTATATCCCCTTCTAAGACAATAGAAGCTTTAATTTTTTTATTTTGTTTATCGATTACAGTCACTTTGCGCCTAGGTGCTTGCCCTTGCTCTACCCCCTCCACCAGCTCTGAGCTACTACTATCATTTCTGGTTAGCGGTTTTAATCGGTTTTCGTCTGCTATTCCCGCAATTTCTCTCCAGTCTAGTTTCAGAGCCTGGCATATCCGTTTAAAGGAATCCAGCTGAATTGGTTTAGATTGAAAAAACTTTGTTACTGTACTGCGGCCTATAAATTGTAATTTTGCGAAGTTAGTTTTAGAGTTGAATCCTAGCCTTATTAAAGCTTTTTCTGCTTTTTCTATACCGTTTGACGAGGCGGTGATAGTTAGTTTTTTATTTTTCCTAACTTGGCTAGCATCTATCATAATATTCCTAGTTGTTTCTGAAGTCTTTGCTAAACCTTCGAAATACTTTGAACCCTTTGTATTAGAATCTGTCATCGTATGGCTAGTTTTTGATAACTATAGTAATAGTAATGGTGTTTAAAAAATCAATGGAGTAAGGGATGCAGCCCTATATTATCAAACTAAATAATTCCCTGACCGGAAGTTTTATATTCCCTACGTAGAGCGTAAAGTTTAGCGCAATCACAACTGAGTCACAAGGCAATCAAACAAAACCCAAAACATATTAGCAACTTATCCATTGGACAGTCAAGGTTTCGGTTTTTGTAGGTAACCATTAAAAGTAGCAGTCAAGTTTACCAGTTACAGAAAAAACCTATGGCTAATAAAACTCTGACAATCAAAGAAATGGTTCAAACTGCTATTATATCGATATTACTTGGGGGGTCACTTACCCTAGCCGTCATGGATGAAGAGTACCGCCCCACGTTTATGGATATGGCAAAAATAGGTCTTGGAGGCTATCTGGGACTGTCACTACCTAAGTCTAAAGGGAAATAAAACTAGGCGTTGCTGAATTTAGGAATGAATAAGAGTAGAGTGGGCATCCTGCCCGCTCGAAAATAAGTAAGCATGAAACTGGCAAGATGCCAGTTCCACCCAAGATGCCCATTCCATAAAACTCTTAAAATCATTCAATTATTAAGCAACGCCATAATTATAACCCTTGCTTGAATTATTGGATTTTTGATGAATGCTGAACAAATGTCTATCCAACAGATCAGCACAGAGTATATTGCGATAGATCCTGACTTTTGTGGTGGTAAACCTCGCATTATTGGCACTATAATGCCTGTAGCAACTATTGCCAAAATGTATTTAGAGATGGGAGAATCCTTAGAATAAATTGCCTCTGATTATAATTTATCTAAGGCAGCGGTTTATGCGGCAATGGCCTATTATTACGATCATCGGGAAGAAATTGACCGCCATACCGCAGAAAGTGCAGCGTTTGTGGAAGAAATGAAGCGCAATAGTCCCCCTTCTCCTTTAGAATCACGATTGAGGGCTATTCGGGGTGAGTAGTCGGATTTATGAAGTATATACTCCAGAGGACATGGTTGGGCGTATTGAGTATCTGTAAGCGTTCGCAAAAGCGCGGAAGCTGAGGCCGTAGGCCACGCTTTGCGAACGCGTGACTCGCGTAGCGTGGCCTACGGCCAATCGCATTTTTTTGGTTGATGCGATCGCATTTTTTTGCGGGAATCCCTATTTTTCACTAGGAGTAAGACTTAGGGAAGTGTGGGCAGATGGTGGATATTTTTATTAAGGGTAATTATCCTGACATGATATAAAGCTATGGGAGTAGTTTTTAGTGCTATGATAAAGCCATGCAGCACCCATTCCCTTTTTTCTATTATTTTGGCGCAGCCCTATAAGATTTAGCCCTAGTCAAACTACGGAATATAGCGCTACGCGAAAGGCAAAAGGCAAAAGGCAAAAGGCAAAAGTTCAGTATATAGCTTTTCAGCTTGTATCAATGTCGTAACCTTGTCGTAACCTTAATGGGTAGTGCTATAAAACAATTCTAAAAACCTAAAAAAATGGCGTTGCTGAATCAAGGAATGAATATGAGTGGGGTGGGCATCCTGCCTGCCCGGGAATTGTAACGGGCAAGATGCCCATTCCACAAAACTCTTCAAATCATTCCATTGTTAAGCAATGCCGAATTTAATAGTTCTCTATTTTAGAGACTTGAAAGTCTGGGAAAAAGCCCTTGGCCAAAGGCCACGCTACGCGCATAAGCACCTCAAGTAGCGTGCGCTTAGCGCTTAAGCTGATACGCGACACGCTGATAGCTGATAGCTTACAATCTACCTAAGCTTTATCCAAGAATAACTAATTCCACATTAGCCACTTCTGAGCATTTAGCCGTTGTATAGTGTAATGAACCATTAGATCAAGAGTCACTCTCCGTTCATCAATCATAAAAGACTCGATTGTACTAGGGTTAACACCATTAGCTGAGGCCGAAAAAGCCTTTTGTTTTTTAATATCTTCGTCTAGGAAATAAACGTTAAATTTACGTTGCCCATTTTGCCAACTACCCATTACTTGCCAACAGTCATCCATTTGACTCAAACTCGGAATGGGGATTTTCTGTTTAGCAAACGTCACATCTACATCATCAATACCTTGTTTGGCAAAAGCAGTCTTAAGGGCTGGCACATAATGTTGTTCCACAAATTCAGTAAAGGGTTTCTTTTCAATTGCTGGTGGTTTTTCTTTTTTAGCTTTTGCCTCTGTAGCCGCAGGCTTTTTGGCCGCAGGGGCCTTAGCCGCAGCTTTGTCTTCTGATTTGGCCGCAGGCTTTTTGGCCGCAGGGGCTTTAGCCGCTGGTTTGTCTTCTGATTTGGCCGCAGGCTTTTTGGCCGCAGGGGCTTTAGCCGCCGGTTTGTCTTCTGATTTGGCCGCAGGTTTCGGTTCGGTTATTTCAACCGGCGGTTGGTCTACTACAGCAGCAGGCTTCGGTTCGGTATTAGCGGCAGGTTTGTCTTCTGATGGTGTAGCCGGTTTCGGTTCAGTTATTTCAACTGGCGGTTGGTCTGCGATCGCAGCAGGCTTCGGTTCGGTATTAGCAGCAGGCTGGTCTTCTGATGGTGTAGCCGGTTTCGGTTCAGTGATCTCAACTGGCGGTTGGTCTGCGATCGCAGCAGGCTTCGGTTCGATATTAGCCCCAGGCTGGTCTTCTGATGGTGTAGCTGGTTTCGGTTCAGTTATTTCAACCGGCGGTTGGTCTACTACAGCAGCAGGCTGGTCTTCTGATACATCAGCAGCAGGTTTCTCTGCTGATGTATCAGAAGGAGTATTTGCGTCCTCAGGGTTAGGCAAGGGTAGGGTTTCTTCCGCCATAGCTAATGTAAGTCATTATCTTTACTCTGGATAATCCTATCTTACTGGCGAAGGGCTAGACAGATGGCTCGGGAGTCGGGAATCGGGAGTCGGGAATCGGGAGTCGGGAATCGGGAGTCGGGAATCGGGAGTCGGGAATCGGGAGTCGGGAGTCGGGAATCGGGAGTCGGGAGTCGGGAATCGGGAGTCGGGAAAAGCGGGAAATGGGCAGAATTCTGCGGACTTGAGCTAAACGCGATTGGCGGTAGGCTACGCTACGCGAACGCATTTGTCAGTAGCTTTCATTAGTATAGTGGTTTTTAACCTAATGAGGTACACAGGATTTTTTCCCTGTTCCCTGTTCCCTGTTCCCTATTCCCTATTCCCTGTTCCCTATTCCCTGTTCCCTACTCCCTACTCCCGATTCCCTATCGCTAGCTTTTTTCTCTTGGA